>JAKFUY010000075.1 GCA_021732495.1 Legionellales bacterium
CTGCCAAAAGAAAAGCGCGTGGTTATAAGGCTAAGCATTTTAAAACAATTATCTACTTAATCACAGGTGGGTTGGATTTTACCAAACTCAATTCTGCTTACCTACCCACTTGAATTTTACAAGAGCCTTCTCATACGGGTGATCGGTTGCAAATAAAATCCGGTCTTCCCCAATTGTTTCAAGCATGTAATTTAATAAAGGTTTGGAAAATCGTCCGCTAGTGGTGAAAAAAACATTTTCTAGAATCACTTCATTTGCCGTGCGTTTGATCTGAGGTCTTGATGCAATAAATCCATCAAGCGTTGAAACGTTTGGGTTTTTGTAAGCCCAATCGATTCTTTCTGGCATGAGAAACGGTAACATCTCGCCCATGTGTCCTAGGATGATTTTTAATTTGGGAAACGTATCAAATACACCTGCATAAACCATACGAAGAAAAGATAAGGCCGTATCGACTTGAAAACCAAATGGGGGGCCCGCCAGAGCAAAACCATAGCTACCAAATTCTTTCGTCAATGGGGCCGTTGGGTGAATATAAATAGGAATGGAAAGCGCTTGAGCGGCCTCTAATAACGGCCAATAGGTTTTATCGTCAAGATAGGTGCCACAACCAAAATTTGAATGCGGTAGCCATCCAACAAATCCAAGTTGAGTAATGCATCGTTCTAATTCTTGAACAGCATTTTTCACATTATAGGGTGCAATAGCTGCAAATCCCATAAAGCGCTTAGGGTGGCATTGAATAGTCTCAAACAATAAATCATTAATTTCTGTTGCAAACGTTGAGGCTGATTGAGTATCAGGATAGAACTCATCAATTCCCGGTGATGAAAAACTTAATATCTGTTTTTCTAAACCAGCCTCATCCATCAATTTGATACGATTTTCACCCACATCACATAAGATATCTAAGAAGTGTGGTGTTTGAAAAAGAGAAATTTGGTCGCTAAATTGAAGATCAATGCCATCAAAGTGTTTGTTTTTAGTGACCAGGGGGTAGTCTTTTCTAGTTTTAAGATATTCAAATATAGCTCTGGTGTAAAAATGGGCCTCGAAATCAATGGACTTTATACGCATCATTTATAACTCTTCATGAGTGTGTCAAAGTTTCTGTTATTAAGCTTTGCTTGAGATGAGTAATTGATCTGTTTTGGCAGCACAGATAAAATCGTTCATCGACAATCCCTTTAAAGCATGTGTGCTCCATGTCACATCACAACGATTATAACTGACTATCAGATCGGGATGATGGTTTTGTTGATGCGCTACCCAAGCGAGTGCATTAACAAATGCCATGGTTTGGTAGTAATTCTTAAACTGAAATGTGCGATGCAGTTCGGTATGATGGTTTTTAACCTGCCATTCATTTTGCAGTTGTGGCATCAAATTTTTAATTTGCTCTGCATTTAAAGCGGTACCGATACCTTCGCAAGCTTGGCATTGTTGTTGATGAAGATCATTTTTCATTTGGAAATTTCCTTATAACGCTGTAATACATTGATTAAAATTTCATTTTGATACGCTTGGCCGATAGTGATTCTTACACATTGAGTCAGTCCAAATGCATGTAAGGGGCGAACAATGATGCCTTGGGACTCGAGATAGGTCACCAATTCTAAACTATCACATGGCAACTCAATCGTTGTGAAATTACCTTGCCCGGTGTGTATTTTAAAAGGAAAATTTTTAAGCGCATTTTCCAGAGTATTTTTTTCTTTATGTGTAAGAGTGACAATTTTTTTGATGAAAGTCTGATCTTCTAAGGCATAAATGCCGGCGTTTAAAGCCATTTGGTTTATACTAAAAGGCAGTTGTATTTTTTTTAAGATTTCTATTGTTTTGGGATGCGCTATAGCGTAGCCGAGCCTTAAACTGGCCATTCCATACGCTTTAGAGAACGTTCTGGTAATAATAAGATTTGGATATTTCTCTAAGAGGCTATTAAGTTGCGGATGAGTGATATCGGCGTATTCATAATACGCCTCATCAATGACCAATAAACAATCCTCTGGCATCTGTTCTAATAGTTCGGCAATCTCATTCCAGGTCAAATATTGTCCGGTGGGATTATTGGGGTTGGCTAAAAATACGATAGCCGTGTTATGTTGGCTTTGTGCAATCATATCTTGAAGATTAAATTGCCAAGTTATTGGGTCAACGGCTACCTTTTCGCAATCAAGCCCAAAAGTATGGGCTTGAATCTCATAACCCATAAAAGCATATTGATGGGTGAGTATTTTTTTTTGTTGGGGTAAAGCGAAAGCCTGGATGAGCAATGTAAAAATACAATCAGAACCACTGCTGATAAAAAGACATTCTTTGGGGACTTGTAAAAAATGCTGTAAATGTTGAAACAATGGATGCAAATAGGTATTGGGATACTGGCAAATATCATCCATGGTGGTGTTTTTAATGCTTTCTAAGACAAGCGGGCTGCAGCCCCAGGCATTTTCATTGCTGGCAAGTTTAATGACATTTTTAAGTTGATATTTTTGCTGAATTTCTTTAATGGATTTTCCGGGTAAATAGGGTTTAAGATCCTTTACCTTGCTGTGAATAAGCGATTCAATCGTGTTGGTCATTGAGAGTGAATGGATTTAATCTTTAAATTTTAAATTAGCATGTTCCCAAGTATTTAGAAAGACATGTTTTTAATGCTGAAATATTTTGACAGTTAAAAATAGCTGGGTAGGGGAGTCGTTGTCGCTCTTGGCGAAAGTAATAGCGAACTAAGGTTCGCGCTTGTAATATCGCTTTAAATTCATTTTCAAGATGTGCAAGCCCTTGAAGATGCGTGATAAACCAATCAATTTTATCTTGTAGGGAAATATTAGGGATATTTTTATCAAGAAGTTGCGCAAAAAGCCAAGGATTACCAGTACCTGCCCTGGAAATCATCCAGGCATCTGCTTTCGATTTTGAAATGGCATCATCAAGGCTTGCAGGATGGGCGATGTCGCCATTGGCTATGACAGGAATATTGATGTGAGATTTTATATCAGCAATCGCTTGGTAGTTACAAGCTGTATCGTAGTCTTGTTTAGCTGTACGTCCGTGAACAATGAGGGCATCGGCACCGGAATTTTCAATCATTGCGGCAATGGCAATATCTGACGTAGGGTTTTGTAGTCGGATTTTAACCGTCAGTGGAATATTAATTTTATTTTTAATGGCAGTGATAATCTGTTGTAATTGGTCGGGATTTTCAAGAAGTGCGCTACCAGCGCCTTTTTTTCGGATTTTAGGTTTTGGGCAGCCGCAATTGATATCAATTAAATCAGCACCTAGCTGTTCAAGTTTGACCGCCGCATCACTCATTAGCGTAGGGCAGGTTCCTGAGAGTTGGTAAGCGACTAGTCCTTCATTTTGGCTTTTGTATAAATAACGATGGTTGGGGGTGTGTTTGGTTAACACATCTTGGGCGGAGAGCATTTCAGAACTAGCATAGCAGGGCGGTGAAAATAATGAAAACATTTCTCGAAAAGGCGCACAACTAAAACCAGCAAGTGGGCCCTGAATGAGGCGATGTGGCAATACCAAAGCGCCTATCTGTAATTTTGTTTGACTGATGCTCATTAATAAATAACAGTGATGATAACTTTGATAGGATATTATATGATAATGGATTAATCTGCACGGAAATATGGGGAATTAATATGACAATCTGGGTTGATGCGGATGCCTGTCCAAAACCAGTTAAAGAGATATTATTTAAGGCAATCATGCGCACCAAAAAAGAATTGGTGCTGGTGGCCAATAGTCTTTTGAATCATCCTCAATCTCATTATATTCGTTCAGTGAAAGTGAGTTCTGGATTTGATCAGGCCGATAATTATATTGTGGAGCATTTAAATGCCAATGATCTGGTCATTACCGCCGATATTCATCTGGCTTCAGAGGTATTGGCTAAAAAAGGTTTGGCATTAAATCCCAGAGGTGAGATGTTTGATAAGGAAAATATTAAAGCACGATTAACGATGCGTGACATTCACGAACAAATGCGGTCAATGGGTGAACACGGCAATCGTTTTTCGAGCTATGGAATAAAAGAAAAAACAGCCTTTGCCAATGCCCTCGATAGATATTTGGCACAAAATTAAAGCAAATTTTCAACTCTATCTTATACTTAAAGAATATGATGTTTTTTAGGTGAAATATGAAAGAGTTGCGTTCTGCTGCAGATGTCTTGTATTTTTTCAATAACTTGCCTTTAGAGCAGCAAAACGCTTTCATGCCTCAATTAAAGTCACAATTTTGGCACGCGATAAATGATCCGCAAATGTTTTCCATGGTGATGGCTGAACTGGATGAACCCCATCGCGATCAATTATTTGAGCTGGTTTTTGAAGATTTAAAAAATTCAATACATCAAATTCATGATTTTATCAGTATCCTTCGTTATTTGAAACCGGCACAGCGAGATACACTTTGGAGTGTTTCTAAGCCGCTTGATATTCATTGTCTGACTGAACTTGCCCAAGTTTTGGAGTTATTAGACACTGAACACTATGTAGAAGTATTACAAAACGTATCACCTTTTCAAAAGACAGGTCTGGAATTGGGATTGTTGTTGGGGATGTTAAGCCCTGTGCAACGTCGGAAGCTTCATACGTGGATCAATTCGATTATTCCTGAACTTTATATTATCAGTAGTGAGGATTTTCATGCGGTCATGCAGTATTTTGATGATATTCAAAAATGTAAGTTGTTTGATAGGGTTTGGCTAATGCTACCTGGTATGATTGATAGTAGCCATGCTTTTGGTCGCGTTTTTGAATTTTTAACACGCTCCCAAGCCGATCTATTAATTCTTTCTATCAATTTATCACACCTGTGTCATAACACAGCCGAGTGTCTGGAAATAATGCAGTTTATCCCCAAAAAACATATCAAAAGTCTTTATTTGTCACTCCCTGAAGATGCTAATCAATGGGGGATTTTACTTGGTGAGTTACCTTTAGAAAAGGCCGAGCTTTTGATGAACAAATTACCGCAGAAGTTTTATTCTGGTGAGTCATTTGCACAAATGCAGATGTTTCTGGATGCTCCCGCTCGTCAACAACTCTTTATTTTGTTTTATAAAAAACTCTCATTGTTGCTCAAAAATGGTAGTGATTTGGTTTCATGTTTTACCTATTTAAATACAAAGGAAAAAGAGAGCTTGTTGACAAAATGCGCAAACAATATTTTTCATTGGTTAAACCAAGATCCGATTCTGATGACAATTTTTAAAGAAGATTACCCAGAGTTTGTGCTTTTTTTAGATGAAATGCCAGATGCTAAGGAATTTGCGAGCGCATTATTGAGTCGAGATCATCATTATATTCGTCAGCAATTCAAGGAGTTGCTCAAATTAGGCAGTCCTTTGGATATCATCTCCCATTTATCCGTATTCCATCCAAAATGGACACCATTAATTAATAAAGCCCTATGCTTAAAAAAAGCGACTGATGAGGAGCACTTTAAACAGCTTTTGCGAAAGCATTTAATGGTTTGTTCCACTACAATTGGAGTCACTAAAACGCGATAACCGTCCGACACTATTCTTACTCAAGGTTCTAATCTTCCTAAGACTTATTGCTCCTTGTTGGGCCTATTAACGATGCGAGATAAAAAATACACCCAACGTAAGCTAGCGCTGTTCGTTGGGATATTAATTTGGAATGACTCGTTGCTTGTCAATGGTCATTAACATTAGTAGCCGTTCCTGAATTGACATAAGAATCGGTAATTTATCATCACAGCTTTGAAAATTGGACTGGTCTCTCCAAGCTCTCACTATTATCTTGTCCTGTTTGTTGGTCTGTTTCATAGAAACTTAAGGATCTTTTCTTTATTGGCGCTGGTGGTGCTATAGATTTTATGCTTTGGATAGCCTCATGGTGCTCTAATTGATATGTATGATTGAATTTTCCTTGTTGTACTTCCAATACCGCATTAAAAGCATTGAGTAGAGATATTTGATCCTGTATTTCTAGTGTCTTAACCACGCCAATAAGTCGTACAATAGTGCTCGGATTATCAACGGCACTCATTAAAGTATTTTCACTTAATAACATAGCT
>JAKFUY010000018.1 GCA_021732495.1 Legionellales bacterium
AATACTGCATTGCGCAGGTGGTATTAAAATGCATCTATGGTTAAATCGGTTAGGATATTCACGATATGTAACTTAATTTAAACGAATATGGTTTGTTACAGAATGATGTGGTTTACTAGATATGGACACCCTAAGGCTTGCGGATTAATCCTGATGCCGGAGCAATTGTAATCGAGCTAATGCCAAACATAGATGCATGGAAGGGCACTAGGGAACGAATAATAAACCACGACAAAAAATTTCAATGAGAAAACCCATTTGTGTCTTAGGTAATGCTTCGGTATTAATTGATTTAGATAAAACCAAAAGGAAGGAATGATATTTAAAATGTATCGAGAACTAAATAGTGATATTCCAGCAAGTATTATCGTTTTTTTTGTAGCCCTTCCTTTATGCCTTGGTATTGCTCTAGCATCTGGAGCGCCCTTATTCTCCGGCATCCTATCAGGAATTATTGGTGGTATTGTGGTTGGTATTGCCAGTGGCTCGTCCTTGGGCGTTAGTGGTCCGTCCGCTGGCTATTCCGTTATTGTATTATCGGCTATTAACACACTCGGCTCTTGGCCTGTGTTTTTATTGTCCCTTGTTTTGGCGGGCATTATTCAAGTGATTGCCGGTTATGCTAAAACCGGGTTTATTGCCTACTTTTTTCCTTCATCGGTTATTAAAGGCATGCTAACAGGTATTGGGCTACTTATTATTTTAAAACAAATACCCCATGCCTTAGGCTACGACAATGATAATGTGGGCGACCTTTCTTACTTTCAAGCGGATGGAGAAAACACCTTAACAAGCATTACTAGCGCATTCAACGCCTTTACACCTGGGGCGATACTGATTGCCTCCCTATCAATAGCTGTATTGATATTATGGGACACGGTATTAACAAAAAAATATAGATTATTTCAATTAATTCAAGGCCCAATTGTTGTTGTTATGATGGGAATTGTAATGAATATGCTATTTCAGCTAAACGTATTAGACTTTAGTTTAAACGCAGACCAATTAGTGAGGCTTCCAGTTGTAAATAATTTAAAGGGGTTTCTTGGGCAGTTTACGCCCCCTGATTTTTCTGCAATCACACAGCTTGAAGTTTGGAAAACAGCAGTTGTTTTAGCCCTTGTTGTCAGTTTAGAAGCACTGCTTTGTGTCGAAGCAACCGACAAGTTGGACCGACTTAAAAGAGTTACTCCGATAAACAGAGAACTAAAAGCTCAAGGACTGGGTAATATTGTCTCGGGGCTTTGTGGCGGTTTACCGGTTACCCAAGTTATTATCAGAAGTTCTGCTAACATTACCTTTGGTGCCAAATCCAAATTATCTACAATCCTTCATGGTGTTTTTCTATTAGTCACTGTTGCAACTATGGCCGAATTCCTAAATAAAATTCCATTGGCCAGTCTAGCCGCTATATTGATTATGGTTGGTTATAAACTCGCCAGGCCTTCTTTTTTCAAACAAATCTACAAATTGGGGCAGGAACAGTTCATCCCATTTTCAGCAACTATTTTGGGTATCCTAACAACTGACTTACTCAGAGGAATTACAATTGGGATGGGATTCGGTATTTTTTACACCTTACGCCATAGTTACAGAAACTCTTATTATATGAAGGGAGTTATCACTAAAGAAAACGAACATCAAGTTCATCACATAGTGTTAGCAGAAGAGGTTTCCTTTTTTAGTAAGGCTAGCATAATACAAGCTTTAGATGCTATCCCGGCCAATTCAAAAGTGATCATTGATTGTACTAAATCAAAATCTATTGCATACGATGTAGTAGAATTCATTCGAGATTATAGAATCAATGCAACACTAAAAAATATAACGGTTGAGACAATAGCGTTTATTGAACCGCCAATTCAAAAGTGAAGTGCAACAGATGTGCTAAAGTGACAGATTGTGTCACTATAACCAACCTAGTTCCTCTTTAGCGTATGTGATTAATTAGCCACACTCTTATCAGGTATGCCCTGTGCCTACGATTTTTTAAAACAAGCAGCTGAGGCGGTTATGTCTTGAAATCCATTACAAAACAACTGATGGAACTATTTGATGATTACGGTGCTGAAGATTTGAAAGAGGCTATGTAAAAAGCTCTCGATAAAGACTCTCCCCATCCTAATACTGTGCGCAAATATTTGCAAATTTTGCGTGATAAGCGCAAGCAACAAGCGTCAATTCAATCAACTTATGCATCTAATCCTAAAATACAGAGTACTCGCATAAAATCAGATCGCTTGCGTGATTATGAAACACTGACTTCAAAAACCCAACAGGAGGAGAAGTCATGATTACTGATTTACTTTTTGAACGCGCACAACGTCTTCGACTTCATGGATTGATTGAAAACTGGGATGAAATTCAAGACAAACAATGGCTTGCGTTGTTTCTTCAATGGGAAGAAAGCTCTCGACATAAACGGAGCCTGGAGCGGCGTCGAGGGACGGCACATATTGAAAAATTTAAACCACTTGCCCAATTTGATTGGGGATGGCCTACTCTATGTGATCGTGATGCTATTGAAGGATGGATGCGCTTGGATTTTATCAAAGATGCCATCAATCCAATTCTTTGTGGTCCTAATGGTATTGGCAAGAGCATGATAGCCTGTAATGTAGCGCATGAAGCCCTTTTACAAGGGCATACCGTCCATTTTACCACAGCATCCCAAATGCTAAATAGTTTGGAGCGATTAGACAGCGATAGGCTTTTGCGTCAACGCATCAAATATTACATTCATCCCACTTTGTTGGTGATTGATGGGATAGGCATGCTTTCCTATACCAGTCGCCATGCAGATTTATTATTCGAGGTCATTCATAACCGTTATGAAAAGAAACCGACCTTCATCACCATGACCAAGTCATTTCCAGAATGGCGGGATATCTTTCCAAACGCAAGTAGCGTTGTGTCGATAATTGACCGATTAGTTCATCATTCAAAAATAGTAACAATAGATGGCCCATCTTTTCGATTAAAAGAGTCCAATGCCAATATTTTATCACAACGAGACCAGGAGAAATCATGATTAATATTAAATTCCAACAACTCTTACCAGCTCAAATCTCAGATGAAGCTGCGTTCCAATTGGATTTATTTTTTAAAGATCTGGCGACTACATTAGAAGCGAATTACTTTGATAAGATGCTACATCATGCGAGCTCATACGAGTATAACCAATCTAGAACAAATCATACAGAAAACGACATTCCGTTTTAAAATCAAAAAGATTGGACATAGTTGATTCTGTCAATGCCATGCTTTATTTTTTAAAACACGGTTTCAATCTTTAGATTTTAGAAAACAAAGTATGGCGAAGCGTACCATTGACAGCACCCGAATGAATTATGCTTATCGAAGGCTGTGGGCACGGCAGTTTGGTGACCAAAGCCGTAGTAAAAAATTGGCTTTCTATGATATCAGCTATATGCTCTAGATTTTGACATACAGCTGCGCCATATTTACGCGTTTTTATACCGCCGTCAACAAATGCGTAACTTCTATGCTATAATTTATTCATGGGCATTTTAACTCTATCAAGAGTTAACTGCAGGGGAATAAATGAAAAACTTAAATCAGTTTTATTACTCAGAAACTCAAAGCTCGGTAAAGTATATCAGCACGCAGACGGGTTCGCTGGCCCTTAACCGGCTCATTAATGCTGAACCAAAGTTCTGGATTGCCCCCACTCTACCGAGCATTTTAAAGAAAAAATCACTTGTACTGGCTGACTGGACTGCATGCGGCTGGTCAGATGAAAAAATTGAGATGGTTAAAAGAAACCTTGGTATATTAATGGACCAAGGATTTTCTATATATATCTGGCAAGTTGGCACTGTTATCTCGGTGGACAAGGTTAACTTGTCAACGCTTGATAATCAAGATATTCGACAGGCCATGAGTCTTGCTTATACACAGGACATAACTAAGGCTGCTGTAACTCAAAACAAGCTTACACACAATGAAGTTCAGGTGCTTGACGATTACTGGTTAAACTATGTTTTATCAGATGAAATGGAACCTGGAGAGCGTGTTTTGCGTACCAGTGATATTTCTAGTTTTTTAAATAAAGAAGTAGAGCATGTAATTGATATTTTAAATGAAAGCACGCCAAAACTTACGAAAATCATACATGATGAGTTTTCTGAAAAAGCATTCAAGCAGGTTGTGATATTAAAAGAAAGAATGGTTGACATTGAATTGGTGATAGATTACAGGAAAGTTTCTTTTTCAAACAAAACTAAAGGGTATCTCCTGGCGGGGGATTCAGAGGTTAGAATGGGTAGGTTCGAGTTGGATATAGGCAACCTATCAAAGATTCAAGAGATCGACTTTTCCTCTTCTGATATTTCAGGGGAACGCCTTGCTATCATCTTAAAGTCCTCGCCTAAGTTGAAAAAACTCAATTTGTCTAGGTGTCAACATCTGGGCGCCGATCTGAAGCTTGATCCAGATAGCCTTTCCCATCTTGAGGAGATTAACTTAGCGGAGTCCAATATTTCTAGTAAAAACCTTGATATCATCTTAAAGTCCTCGCTTAAGTTGAAAAAACTCGATTTGTCTAGGTGTCAACATCTGGTTGCCGATCTGAAGCTTGATCCAGAAAGCCTTTGCCATCTTGAAGAGATTGACTTATCTGCCTGCACTATATCTAGCAAAAACCTCGATATTATCTTAAAGTCCTCGCTTAAGTTGAAAAAACTCGATTTGTCTTACTGTGCAAATCTGGGTGCCGACCTTAAGCTTGCTCCAGATAGCCTTTCCCATCTTGAGGAGATTAAATTAGCAGGATGCAATATTTCTAGTGAAAACCTTGATATCATCTTAAAGTCCTCGCCTAAGTTGAAAAAACTTGATTTGTCTAGGTGTCAACATCTGGGCGCCGACCTTAAGCTTGCTGCAGAAAGCCTTTTTCCTCTTGAAGAGATTAAATTAGCAGGATGCAATATTTCTAGTGAAAACCTTGATATCATCTTAAAGTCCTCGCCTAAGTTGAAAAAACTTGATTTGTCTAGGTGTCAACATCTGGGCGCCGATCTTAAGCTTGATCCAGATAGCCTTTCCCATCTTGAGGAGATTAACTTAGCGGAGTCCAATATTTCTAGTGAAAACCTTGATATCATCTTAAAGTCCTCGCCTAAGTTGAAAAAACTCAATTTGTCTAGGTGTCAACATCTGGTTGCCGATCTGAAACTTGATCCAGAAAGCCTTTGCCATCTTGAAGAGATTGACTTACGATGGTCCAATATTTCTGCGCAAAACCTTGAAACCATTCTACATGCCGCACCTAACTTACGTATAATTAAGTTAAGTGGGTGTCAAAATCTTGGCGAAGGGAATCTGAATCTTGATCCAGGATGCCTTGCCAGTCTTGAAGCGATTGACTTATCAGGGTCCAATATTTCTGCGCAAAACCTTGATATCCTTCTAAAGGCCGCACCTAAGTTAAGGACAATTGATTTGAGTTCTTGTGAAAACCTGAACGCCGCGCTTAAGCTTCCCCCAAGTTGCCTTGCCCGTCTTGAAGAGATTAACTTACGAGCGGCCAATATTTCTAGTAAAAACCTTGATATCCTTCTAAAGGCCGCACCTAAATTGAGGAAAATTGATTTAAGTAATTGTAAAAGTCTGAGCGAAGAGCTTGACCTTTCTCAGGGAAGCCGTGCCAGTCTTGAAGAGATTGACTTACGATGGACCAATATTTCTAGTGAAAACCTTGATATCCTTCTAAAGGCCGCACCTAACTTGAGGACAATTCAATTGTTTAATTGTAAAAGTCTGAACGCCGCGCTTGACCTTGATCAGGGAAGCCTTGCCTATCTTGAAGCTATTGACTTATCAATGTCCACTATTTCTAGTGAAAACCTTGATAGCCTTCTAAAGGCCGCACCTAACTTGAGGACAATTCAATTGTTTAATTGTAAAAGTCTGAACGCCGCGCTTGACCTTGATCAGGGAAGCCTTGCCAGTCTTGAAGCGATTGTCTTATCAGGGTCCAA
>JAKFUY010000009.1 GCA_021732495.1 Legionellales bacterium
AACAATAGAACTATCTAACTCGCTAGAACCGGACGCATCTCCCCCCATAGCATTGATATGAACGCCGTTTTTTAGCCATTCTTCTCGAATTAGGGGATATGTTCGATTTGCATTGGTTAATGTAATTATAAAATCTACATCTCGCACAGCTTCTTCAACAGATTCACATGGTCTGATGGAAATACCTTCTTTTGCCATTTGATTGATTAAACGATGCATTGAATGTATATCAACATCAAAACACCTTATATCGTTAAAACCAAACTTTTGATGAGCCATCACCTGAAAATCACTCTGCGCGCCACAACCAATAATAGCCATAGATTGGCAATTGGGTTTTAACATTAATTCAGACATCATCAACGACACTGCTGCTGTTCGTATCGCGGTTAAAATCGTCATCTCAGTAATCATTAATGGTTGACCTGTGTGCGCATCCACCCACAGTCCCTGACCCATAACGACATAATGATTTTTGTGATGATTGTCTTTATGGGTACAAACATATTTATTGGCAAAAAAGTCTTGATTGAAAACCGGCATTAATTCTAAAATCCCCTCAGGATGTTTGAAACTGACTCGAGGGCATTGATGAAATTCATGCGCATGCATAAAATCGTGCTTCATGCACGTCACCAGCTGATCTAGGAAAGCCCTAAGGGATATCTTTTGAACCAAAGCACTTAAATCATGCGCGTCTATAATCAGCATGATAAAATATCCTGTTTAATAAACCAGTTTATAACTTACCTAATATTGGGGTGGTACACAATACAAATAATCAGGAGCTCCCGGTGAATTAATTTGTAGCACCAATTAAATTTTAGATTTTTCGAGAACAAAAGAAGTCCTCTGACAAGAAAGATACCTAAAATTTAAATCATTTTTAATTCGGGGTTATCGGGTGGGAACAACTTTATTAACAGCATCTCAAGCTATGTCGTATTTAAGGCGATCATATCACTCAGTTTTGCACCCCATTGACCTGCAATTGCGGTGTATAAGTCTTCCCAGCTATCAATCTGGCACAGGAAAAAATAGCACCTCATTTTTTCCCATAAATATTTTAATCGTTTAGTTGTTTTTAACGCCGCCTTAAAGTGCTTGCATGCAAACTCTTGCACCTGATCGATTAAAAAGGCCGTAAACATCAAATAGGCCAAAACCACGCTCAAATTCTGTTTGCCGTGTCCAAAGTTGTGATCAAATTGATAACCCTGATTTTTTAATGTATTGAACGTATCGTTTTCAATGTGCCACCGAGCGCGACCTCCTTGCATAATGGTTAGAGCTGTTTTTCTATTAATTTCTAAATCGGTAATCCATGCAAATTTCTTTTTTTGTAATTTTTTATTTTTTTTGCTAACTGACTCTTCTTCAACACATAATAAATTCACAGCACAGTCATGGTGTGTATTATTCAGTGGCAAAGTATTGACCCAGTGGCAGATAGTATTTTTACCATTATCCTGGTTAGTCGTTAGGGTGTCTTTTTTTGCCGCGTGATAAAACTCATACAAATATTTAAGATCGGTTTCATGCGCTGTGATGATAAAACGAATATCCAAGTCCTTAAGTAACTGAATAATCACCCCATCTGCATATAGTCCATCTAATGTTACAATCAATTTTTGATGAGGATGTGAGCGGCGTAAGTTAACCAGTAATCGCTTCAGTCCATTGTGTTCACAATCATTTTTCTTAGAACCATCTTGTTTTAAAATAGGTTCTAGAATCAAAGGAAAAACTTGGCGATGTTCTGGATGGGCAATCACTGCTGCAAGCATTTGATGGTAATAGGTTTTGGTTCCGTCGCGATGATTTTTTACACAGCATTGTTCACAATGCACATCATGCGAACTAAAATAACCGGTTCCATCAATGGCCACCAGCAAAAAATCCTGCATAAAATGAAAGGTATCAAGGACTTTTCCACGCTGTAGCTGGGCAATAATGCGATCTATGCCTTTCTGAAGGGGTTTGTGGTCAATTAAATCTAAACGAGATCTAAATTGCGTATCAGAAGGAGCACGCTCCACTTGATACAGACTTTTTAAATTATGTTGAACACGCTCATTGTTACGGGTATCTTGGTCAAACTGAAGCAATGATGGGTATTTCAAACCGAACATCGCAATTCCACTCATCAAGCAATCAACAAGTGGAAATTGATTGGACTTTCTATTGTCTTCAATTTTAATATATTGCGACTTGATACGGGATAGCAGCCCTGGTATACACAAATGTTTCCTTACAAAAGATTTCATCAACTCCGTGACCAATTGTTATCTCAGATGAGTAAGAGTTTACGAGAAGTCTTTTTTAAAAACCACCTTCTAGAACAAATTAACTAGCTCCGGGAACCCCTGACAAATAATACTGTCTTAATTATGGAGTTGTATCGATGCAAAAAATTCCAAAAGTGAATAAATTATCTTATCCTTCAAATCAAACTCATCAGAAACTTGATAAATGAGTAGAGCATGTTTTCGATGGTTAACAAGATGATCTTGCCCCGGAAAATCGCACACTTTGCTAAGCACTTCAAACGATTCAGGCGTTTTGTAGCCAATTGTCGAATGAAGGCGTTTTCGATTGTAATATATCTCGATGTATTCGAACACATGATTTTTAGTAAAAGCTCTTGTTCAAGTTTTCCTACATGAATGGCATCAATTTTGAAATGATGATTCCAACTTTCTAAGGCTGCATTGTCAAAGCAATCAGCGCGTTTAGTCATGCGAGCATTATTGACTACCTCTATCCGAGTAAACGATAAGCACCCGTGGTGGTTTACGACGCCATAAAGCCATTTGTAAAGTGTTATTACAAATTAACCGTTTATACTCGAATGGGTTTAGGATGAATATCTTTTTAAGTTAATGATTTTTCAGAAATCATTAAAATCATTATTAGGTCGAATAGTATTTTTTGTGATATTATTGTGGCAGTTTTGTTTTTGGAACATTTCATGAAAATATTTTGCAGTCCTAAAGTACTACAATTTTTTAAAAACCACGAAAAAGGTGCTCTTACTGAAGAGCGGCTGAACTCATGGCTAGAGGCCCGTGAACAGAGTCCAGGCCTGGCATGTATGTCAGGTCAGTTTGAACATTTTCGTTTTCCGGAAACGGAGCTACGAAGTGGATTGGATATTCATTGGGTCGGTTTTCGAATTAATGCCGCTGCTCGATTGATTGGTGCTTTGGTTGATGTTCCAAATGTTGGTCGTTGTTTTTTTGCTTTAGATTTGACACAAACCCATGATTATCAAAAAACGCTTGTTGAAAATGCCCCGCTAAGAAAAGGTCATTTACTTGCAATAAGGACTTTTTTGAGCCAAGGTAGTGCAATTCCAGCTCCAGCATCAAGCTCTTCTGAAGCTGATGCACCTCATTTGTTTAAACGCATGGTGCAGCATCGAAGCACTTGGATGTCCCCTGATATGAACCAACTGAAACTGTTGGATTTGCCAATCCATCAAGGCGCGTTATGTTTTGCTCCTCCCGGGGCTGGTAAAACCATGCTTGGCGTGCAGCGCGCGAAAGATTATGTGGAGCATGGTTTAACTGTGGCGATGTGCACCCCAACAGTACGGCTTGCCGAAGCCCTGAAAGCAGAGTTTGCAGAGCAGGGGATAGCTGACGATGTACGTGTTCTAACATTTGAAGATGTATTGGCGTCATTAGGACTAGCTCGAGGTGAGAAGCTTGTTGATTTTGAGTATTTTAGGGCCTGGTGTGAAACTCGAAAACAACACCAAGATAAAGTCGTTAAAAAAACTTTTAAAGCGGCGTTGCAAGCAGATGAGTCATTGTTATGGCAAGAGTTTGAATATGTGTTGATGCAGACACCGGATTGGCGAAAACCTTCTACCGCACATCTGTCATTAGATGAGTATTATGGATTAGGAGAAGCGCAATCTAGAGTTAGCCAAGACCAAAGGGCTACAATTTACCGATCGGTATTCGCACCATTTTTAGAAGATATTGCAACCAACCCCAAGCTATATTATCCGCCCCTTGAAGCATATAAGCTTTATCAACAACCACAGCCATTAAAGTTGCAAGTTGATGCGCTGGTTCTTGATGAAGTGCAAAAAGTACATCCCTGGGTGAGCACTTGTTTTTTAAAATTATTGAAACAACCACTTAAAGCTGGCAATTTTTTTATATGTGGCGATGCCCACCAAGGCGCTGAGTGTCAACAGTTGCGCGTATCTGAAACGTTAACAAATTATCTTGTCGGGCAAGAAGCCGACGTTTTGATTGGTCATTTATTGGTAAATTACCGAAGTTCACGAGCTGTGACACGCCTGGTATTACAAACCCATGCCATTGAGATGGCGCTTTTAGGTTCGATGGAGAAAACAACCCACTTGCATCCCAAAGTCAATTGCGATGCACCAGAAGGCAGCGTAATGGTGATACCCTATGATGCTAGCATAAAACAGAAAATTCAACTCGATGCTGAGGCTTATGTATTAATCCCTAATGAAAGTTGTCGAGAAGCGGCAGTGCAGAGGTGGCCAGCAGGTCAAGTTGTCACTCTTAGCGAATTTGCTGGTCTTTCAGGTGAGACCATTGTGATGTATGGCTTTGGAGACTATTTTCAGAAAGACATTGGTGATATTGGTGCGCTTTTTGCAGATGTACCTCTACCTTCTTGGGATACACACAGTGCTTTTGCGCGAAGAGGAATTGATTATGCGCAACGTACTTGTTTACAGTCTATTTATACCGCCGCTTCTCGAGCAATGGTTACACTTTATATTATCGATAGTCGACTTGGTTTTCTCAGACAAATCGTCGCAAATAGTTGTCCTGATGCACCAGTTGCCGCCGCCGCTGCTACTGCTAAACAAATATCAACACCTCAAGACTGGTTTGAACGAGCCCGTAAGGATTTTAGAAACGGGTTGGATGGCCAGGCACGAGAAACCTTATTAGATAAGGATAAGATGGGGGACGCTTACCAGAAAATAAATGAAGCATTACAATCTTATGGGCTAGCCGCATTTTTCTCTGTGCCTTTCCAAAGGTATTTACCTGTCGAAATGGCGCCACAACCATCAGCTGCTGGCAGAGCCTATAAGCGAGCAGGATCTCAAAGCCTTCCGCCAGTGGCTTCTGGGCAATCTGATGATAGAAAAGACATGTTTGATGCTGGTGCTGCAGTAGCATCAGCCCAGTCTTGCCGTCGTGACAAATCTAAAAGCCCGCCTCCCGCAGCCGAGTCTTGTGTAATAGCGCAGCCAGCTGCTGCTTCAAACCCTGAGCAAGAGATTATTTCGATCGGTGTTCTTACACTGAAAGAACAAGAATGGGTTAATAAATTTGTTCCAACAAAGAAAAATCTGCAAGCTCTTCTTCAGATGAAAAAAAAAAGGGCTTGGTTTCGAGAACATCTATTGTTTGTGGCTGAGGTTGGTGATAGCAAAAAATCTATTTTTATTAAATTTTTAGAAGCTGGCGAGATTGATGAGTTTATTGACACTATAGCGGAAGATGGTTTTTTAGCTGAAATAACACCATCAGCTTTGAATCATTTGAGCCAAAGCAAAGCATATTTGAATGTGTCGCTGGCAATGATACTTTGCCGTTATCCTAAGGGTCGAGTGTTACTAAGTAACCATCATTATGATGATTTGGCCGCCAAAATAAATGAAGAAGCCCTAAATGCAGTATTGCCGGAATTAGCCGAAGCTGATGCAGGTAAATCGGCTGCATACTTTCTATGTGTCAATGAGGATGGTAGGGAATTACTAAAAAGATATTCTGATTTGGCTTCCAAAATAAATGAAGAAGCCCTAAATGCAGTATTGCCGGAATTAGCCGAAGCTGATGCAGGTAAATCAGCTGCATACTTTCTCTGTGGTAATCCAGATGGTAGGGAATTACTAA
>JAKFUY010000069.1 GCA_021732495.1 Legionellales bacterium
CTACGGCACTCATTCATCAATATAAAGTTGAGCGTCCTGCCCTGCCAGTCATTGTTCTATCACATGATTGCACGGTTTTGTCGACATCTGCCAATATTGGCGAATATGCCCATGTATTTTCACGACAAATTCAAGCACTTGGGAGTGATAAAGATCTATTATTAATATTGACGACAAACGGAGACTCCAATAGCCTTATTCATGCTGTCGATACAGCAAGGGAGAGGGGTATGGAGATTATCGTATTAAACGGTCATCATGGTGGCGCGCTCAGCAATCACCTTGGCCCAAGAGATTTGGAAATTCAGGTAGCCATTCCACACGCTGCCCGAATTCGCGAAATACATCTATTTATTTTACACTGTTTTTGTGAGTTGATTGATAATGCATTATTTGGAACGACATGATGAAATATAAAGCCTTAAAAATATTTAGTATGATTATCCATGCCACCCTGATTTGCAGCTGTGCTGCTGCAGTACTTGCAGGGGCCGCCGGAAGCTATATCGTCTATGATGACAGAAGCATGCGTTCTTTAGAAAAAGATGCTCGAATTTTTCACGTGGTTCATACCCAGTTTGTTAGAAATGAACAACTCCGTAATGCACATCTTGACATCACAAGCTTTAAACAAATTGTGTTGCTTACAGGTCAATGTCCCTATGCATCACAAAGAGCCCTGGCAGAAAAAATAGGTCGAGACGCACCAAATGTCAGAAAACTTTATAATGAAATATCAATTGAAAATCCAAGCAACACATGGCGCAAAACCAAGGATACCGCATTAACGAGCAATGTACGCACCCATATGTTAACTAAAAAGGGTCTTGAATCGGGCTCTATTCAAATCGTAACCGAAAATGGTGTGGTCTTCTTAATGGGAGATGTCACACATGCTCAAGCAGATTTAGCTGTCAATGTCGCTCAAGCCATTCCGGGGGTCATGAAAGTGGTCAAAGTTTTTCAATACCTTGATGATTAATATGAACAAGATTAAATTCTATCTCACATCTATTCTCTCTATACTATTGAGTGCCTGTATATCCAATGCGTGGACAGGCGCTAATATGATTTATGATCGACATCATCTTTACAAGAAAAGTAATGATATTAAACTTTCTGCAAAAGTCGGGCATGCGCTTAAAATCGACCCAGAATTAAATTGCCCAAGTAATAAATGTTTTGAAATTGCCGTATTTCATGGTGATGTTTTGTTACTAGGTATCGTGCCTTCAACCGTTGAAAAAGATAGAGCGACTCAAGACATCCAAGCCGTCAGTGGCTATCGCCATTTATACAATTATCTCACCATCGATCCCCACTCCGAATACCCAGCCCAGTTACAAGATCACTGGATAACCACCCAGATTCGTAGCAATATTTTAGCCAATGCTGATATCGACCCTGATCCGTTTAAAGTGGTCAGCCATGAAAATATTGTCTATTTAATGGGCGACATCATGGATGACCAAGAAAAGTTAGTGATTGACGTATGCCGCCAAACCCCTTATGTTAATAAAGTTGTCAACTTAATGCAGGCATATACACTTCAAAACCATCCAAGGAATATCCCTGCTAGTCCTACTCCTCAATTACCTAACACCCAGGCTTGGTAAATGGTAAATATCCTTAAAAAAATAATTCAAGACCATCAATTAACTGATTTACTCCTTCAGGGCCAGTTTGGTTTAGAAAAAGAAAACATTCGTATCGACAGCAATGGCCACATGGCCTTGACCCCCCATCCTACAGCATTTGCAGATAAATCAGGGCATCCTTTTATTACCACTGACTTTGCTGAGTCTCAAATAGAATTGATTACGCCTAAATGTCAAAGTACTAAAGAGGCTCTCAATTTTATTGAGACCCTACAAGATGTCGTTTCTTTAGAGTTAAAAGATGAATATTTATGGCCCTACTCACAACCCCCAATTCTACCTGACGATGTCCATCTCATTAAAGAAGCACAGTTTGCAGATGAGAGCTCTACCCCCTATCGAAACTATTTGAGTGAAAAATATGGCAAATATCATCAATTGCTTTCCGGTGTTCATTTCAACTTTTCGTTAACCGATCGTTTTTTAAAAATCCTTTATCAGCACAGTCAAACGCAAAGCACCTTCAAAGACTTTTGTAATTCTATTTATCTTAAAATGGCACGATTCTACCTAGAACACTCGTGGTTAGTCATTTACCTCACAGGCTTTGGCAACCTCATGCATCAGTCCTATGCCAAACAACGCCAACTTCGTCATTTATCCCCCCTGGGTATTGATGCCGTATTTAATCCAACAGCCTGTTCACTTCGCAGTGGAACCGATGGATATCAAAATCTCAAATACTTTAAGGTCTCATACAACCATATTGATAACTTCATTCAAGATATCAAACAAGCTATCAAAGATGACCTCATTTCCGAACCACGTGAATATTACTCGCAACTGCGTTTAAAAGGCATCGAAAAAACCGCTAGTCTTGATGATTTAGCCCGCGATGGCATCCACTACCTCGAAATTCGTAGTCTTGATTTAAACCCCACTGAGGCCTCAGGAATTTCTCAACAAAGCCTCGATTTTCTTCATCTTTTTCTTATCTATGGCTTATTGATTTCAGACGGTGAGCTTTGCGACCAGGATTATCATACTGCTTTCGAAAACCAATTGATTGCTGCAGATAACGGTCGAAATCCCGATGCGTTATTAACAAAAAGATCGGGTCAAACCATTGCGATTGGGCAATGGGCAGAGGAAATATTAGCAAACATGACCCATACCTTCAATGAGATGGGTATCGATACCAAGGCGCTTAATCTTTTAAACACCTCCAATATTGTTAAGAGTATCAATGACCAAGGTTATCAACATTATTTTTTAAATCTTGCCAAACAGTATCATCAAGAAAGCCAAACGCGCGCCTTTCAATTGCGACACTATGAAGACTTAGAGTTATCCACCCAAATATTACTCACCGAAGTCATTAAACAAGGTATCGAATTTCATTTTTTAGATAGACAAGATCATTTCATAGAACTGCAAAAAGGCCCCCTTATCCAATGGGTTAAGCAAGCCACTAAAACGGCTCTAGATAGCTATATTTGCATGCTCGCTATGGAAAACAAATTGGTGACAAAAGCGATTCTTAATAAAAATGGCTTAACCACTGCTCATGGCACCAGTTTTATCAATATCGGTGATGCTATCAAGTCTTATCATGAATTTCAAAACACATCGATTGTCATTAAACCCAATTCCACCAACTTTGGCACAGGAATCACCATATTAAAATCACCTTTTAACCGTCAGGAATTTGAAGGCGCCATTGAGTTTGCGTTTCAATATGACCAAAAGGTTCTGATTGAACATTTCTTCCCTGGAAAAGAGTATCGTTTTTTAATTATTGATAACCAAGCTGCAGCTGTGCTTTATCGTGAAGCGGCCAATGTGGTGGGAAACGGTCAAGATAGTATCGAAGTATTGGTAAAACAAAAAAATAGTGACCTCAGGCGTGGAGAAAATCACCGAACGCCCCTTGAAAAAATAAAACTCGGAACCATCGAGCAACAGTTTTTAAGTCGGCAACAGTTAACCCTATCATCCATTCCCAAAGCCAATCAAAAAGTATATCTCAGAGAAAACTCGAATATATCCACAGGCGGCGATTCCATTGATTTTAGCGATACGATGCCTCAAAGCTATAAAGAACTTGCTATTGAAGCGGCCAATAGCGTTAATGCAGCGATTTGTGGTGTAGATATGATAATATCTGATATAGGGAACGAAAACCCTGATAATAATTATTGTATCATCGAGTTAAATTTTAATCCCGCCATCCAGATGCATACCTATCCATTCATAGGAAAAGATCCGAAGATTGCCAAAAAAATCCTACAAGCACTAAAACTGATTCCCCTATGACCTCACAGCCTACGGGGAGTATAACATTGACAAGAACACACCGTTAAGGGATCACAGTCTACTCATCGATAGCACAACTTTACACTTAAAATCGTTGTATGATTATATAATCCGATTCCACCAGAATTACGAAGTAAGCCACAATGAGCTCTAACGTTCCCAATGTTGCAGCATTAAGCACTGTATTAACATTTACTACAGGGATTTATTCTAATCCAACAGTGTTACTGAAACCGTTGAGATAAAGTAGAGAAAAAAACAGGATTTTATAATGGAGGCTTACCGAAATTGTAACAGAAAATTTCATGGACCCACCACTCCATCAAATTCAAACCAATTAAAAAAAACCCCCGAATATCGAGGGTTGAAAATACATCATTAATTATACTTGCTATATTTTTGGACTAGAATGATTGCTCAAAGAAACTACTGGATCTACTTCGCTCCTTAACTGCAACTGCTTATGTCCAACATAGATAAACAATAGGGCAAGAGCTAGACCGGCGGATACTAAGCTTAAACTAATGCATCCAGCAGCAAAGGTTACTCCAGAAAGTATACCGACCAATGCACCTAAACGAACCCAATTGTTTTCCATCATATTTTTATTGAGGTTTAATGTTGAGTATTCGGCATGATGAGCAGCTTCGCCAGGACGGTCCGCGAACATACTAAGATTAACATTAGGAGGATCTAGTAATGATGAATCACGAGTCAGAATAACAGAAGATTGTTCAACTATATCAGGTATAACAGGTATAACAGGTATAACAGGTATAACAGGCTGAACCGACGGGAATGCATATTGAGCCGAAAAATGCAATCCGTTCGCTAGCATTGTCATAGTCAATAGTGGTTGTGATTGTGGGTTAAAATAGCGGTAAGTTTGATAATAAGGTCCAACAGCTAAATCAATTTTTTTTGTTGCCAGGTAATATATCAAATAGTAGGCTTCACAACGGGATTCTAATCTACAAGAATCTTCTGCAAACCCTTGAAAACCACTTTCAACTTCCATAAAAGGCAGTACATGTTCTTTAAAAGCTTGGAGAAGCTGTTGTGCTGGTTCCTCATCAAAATTTCTAGGCGGTACAAGTCGTCCTAAATCGTTGTAAAGCGGATCCCCTTCTTTTGTCGGGTTAAAAATTACTTTCATTGCTAAACGCATATCGAATCGAACATAGGCTGCCAAAAGATAAATAATGTGATCATATCTTTTCCTATAACCTCTCTCTTCTTCAGTTAATGGCATTAAATTAGTTACTAATAATGTCAAATTATCTAGACTCATCTCTAGATGTTCATAGCTATTGATAAATGCCTCAACCTGCGCTACTAGCTCCGCTTTATAAATTTTAGGGAGTCGTTCTACGTTACGGGGCACTGTATTATGATAATGGGCTGGAAGAAGATCAAGGCGTCCATAAAATTCCTCTTGACGATCTGGTGACCACGAGTCAAAATCAGAAGGTAACCCTTGTTCTTGAGAAGAGGTCTTGACGTATGGAGGTCTCGGATCAGTGTATCCAAATGGTCCTTCTGAAGTTAACGGTAAAAATCGGTCATTGGTTTCATATGGCTCATTACTCGATTTGTGATTGTCGACTATTCTTCTTAAAAACGCACATACAAATTCTCGCTGACGAGGATTTCCGAACCCCTCTAATAATAAGCTCTGAACAATGGCCCGTGGGCCACAATTATTATCTGCAATTGTAAAATATTCCTTTGGTTCGTTTTGCATAATAAATACAACCTTAAAGTAGATTAAATGATCTATATTATAACTAAGTGCTAATTTAATGTCAAGTGTGGACCCCACTCTGCGAATTGCATCAAAATAAATGTTACCCAAAACAGGAAAAAGTTGATTCATTGCATCATAAATAATGTTACCAAAGAAAAAAAAGGGACATATTTATGGGAAAGCTATCAATGGACCTATATTTGGAA
>JAKFUY010000219.1 GCA_021732495.1 Legionellales bacterium
AATCATGGAGGATATGCCATATAAATGGGGCACTGACGCTGATGCCTAGGACTGCAAAAGCAATGAGTTGCCAGGCCAGTCCTGCGGCAAAAAGCACGCTTACACCAGCCATAGCGACCATGATAGCGGTACCTAAATCGGGTTGTTTAGCAATGAGTGCGAATGGAATGACTAATAGCACTAAGCAAATGCATAGCGGTTTGGTTTTCATAGGGAGCTTATATTTATCAACGATCCAGGCGAGCATCATCGGAACAGCTAGTTTCATGATTTCTGAAGGCTGAAACCGAAAAAACCCTAAATCTAACCAGCGTTGCGCTCCTTTACCAATTTTTCCCATCACCATCACGGCTATGAGAAGTAACAGGCCTATAAAATACAAATATGGAGTCCAAGATTTATATTTATGTGGGGGAATAAAGGCAAAAAAAACCATCAGTCCCAGGGCTGAAAGAAGATGAATAATTTGACGAAACAGGGTAGCTATGCTTTGACTGGCGGCACTGTATAGAATCAATAAACCAATCATGGACATTAAAGAGATTAAACTAAAAAGTGGCCAATCAATTTGCAAGCCTAATCGAGAAAATTGATACATTGGTTTTTGATTAGGATGGTGTTTCATTTGAATTCTCATTTTTTTCTAAGGTAAAGTACGCATCTAATATTTGACGTGCAACTTGTGAGGCTGTGGTATCATGTTCAACCATCACGGCAATAGCAACCTGTGGGTCGTCGACGGGTGCAAATGCAATAAACCAGGAATGATCTTTGAGTAACTTATTGGTAATGATGGTTTTTTGATTGTGATCATTTTGGCTTAAGGCAAAAACTTGGGCAGTCCCTGTTTTTCCAGCTACTTTATAAAAAGCATTTCGACCAAAACGTGCACCTGTGCCTTCATTGTTTTCAATCACATCTTGCATCGCCTCATGAACAATTTTCCAATATTGCGTATCTTCAAGGGTGACGGGATTTTTTTTAACAGGTCGGTAATTTTTAACAATGCCGGTGTCGGTAACCAGTTTTCTCAGTAAATGAGGTTTAAAGGATAGCCCTTGTTGGCTCAATGTTGCTGTGGCACTGGCCAGTTGCAGAGGGGATGCTAACAAATAGCCTTGTCCGATAGATGTAATGATGGTGTCCCCTGGATACCAAACCAACTTTTTATTTTTATATTTCCAATATGGTGTTGGGAGTAGGCCACTAATTTCCTCTGGCAAATCAATACCTGTTAGCTGTCCAAAGCCAAATTGACCTAACATCTCGGAGAGCGATAAAATACCGAGTTTTGCACCCAATTGGTAAAAGTAGGTATCACAAGAGACCATAATGGCACGTTTAATATTGGTTACTCCATGGCCAACACGTTTCCAGTCGCGATATTTATGAGTAATCCCTGGTAAACGGTACCAACCTGGATCGTGGATAGCCCATTTGGGGTCTACAACACCTTTATTTAATCCTGCAATGGCGACAAAGGGCTTAATTGTTGAAGCAGGTGGGTATAGTCCCCGAATGGCGCGATGAAAAAGAGGGCGATTGGGAGAATATAATAATTTATTGAAATCATGGGTATTGATGCCCTTAGCAAACAAGTTGGGATCAAAACTGGGTCTACTGACCATTGCTAAAACGCCACCATCTTTGGCATCTAAGAGAACCGCAGAACCCTCTAAACCTTTTAATGCATCATAGGCGACTTTTTGCAATCTTGAGTCAATTGTTAAATAAATTTTATTTCCAGAAATAGGAGGTTGTCTAAAAATAGTTCGTATGATTTTCCCGCGCACATTGGTTTCTACCTGTTCATAACCAACTCTGCCATGTAACATATCTTCATAGAATTTTTCTATGCCAATTTTCCCAATAAAATCGGTACCCTGATAATTGATATTATCAATACTCTTTAACTCTTCTATATTGATTCGCCCCACATAACCAATTAAGTGTGACATTTGTTTTTTAAGCGGATAATAACGCATGGGTTTGGCTTTTAGATTTATACCTGGGAATTGATATTGATGACTGGAGAAAATGGCGACTTCATCGAGTGTCAAATGTAGTTTCAGAACAATAGGTGTGTCTTTGCGATGCTGAAGTCGCTCTTTGTTAAATCGATTAATATCATCTTGGTTAATAGAAGGGATTAATTTTTGTAATTTACTCAAGCTTTGAGACAGATTGGGAATTCGTTCCGGAATGACCTCCAATACAAACACTGGGCGATTTTCTGCTAAAACTCCCCCATTTCTATCGAGTATGATTCCTCTGGAAGGTGAAATAGGGATAATGCTCATCTGATTTTTTAAGGACAAGGTTGTGTAGTGTTTATATTGGATGCACTGCAGGAAGATAAGGCGGGCGACCAATGATAAAGATAAAATTAAAAATATAGACAATAGTAGTTGTAAGCGAAATCGTGAGGTTTGCTGTATGGTGGGTCTATAATTTTTTCGATGTGTTTTGAAAAGCTTTCTTTTCATTTTATTTATGATAAGGATGGTTGTGTTGTATACACCATGAGCGATACAAACATTCTAATAAAATCAATCTTACCATAGGGTGAGGAAAAGTTAATGGTGATAGAGACCATTTTTGTTGTGCTTTTTTTAGAAGATGCGGATGTAAGCCCTCAGGCCCACCAATGATTATGCACCAGTGAGAGTGTTGGGTTTGCAGTTCTTCCATCCGAAAGGCCAATTGTTCACTATCAAATAACTGGCCTTCGGCATCTAATGCAATAAGATAGGCTTTTTGCGGTATGGCATCTAAAAATGACTGGTATTCTTTTTCAAAAATTTGGCTGCTTTGTTGTGAATGGGTGCGTTTAATTAAGGGAAGTTCAACCCATTCTAATTGTATTTTTTGAATCAGACGTTTTTTAAGTTCGCCACTCGCCTCATTGACCCAGCCTGGCATTTTTTGTCCAATAGCGCATATGGTAATTTTGAGCATAAGATTACATCGTTTTTGGAATATTCATCCATAATTCTTCGAGATTATAAAATGCTCGAGTTTCTGCTTGCATCACATGAATCAGAACATCACCACAATCAATTAATGCCCATTCTCCATGCTCAGTGCCAGATATCCTTAAGAAATCCAAACCTGCTTGTTTCATTTTTTGAAAAAGTTCTTCTGCAATAGCAGTTACATGTCGGGATGAACGACCCGTGCAAATGTACATATAGTCAGTGATAGAGGTTTTATCTCGAACATCAAGTTCTAAGATATTTTGAGCCTGCATGTCATCAAGTACATGATGAATTAATTGTATAACTTGTTCTTGTGAAGCCATAATCTCTCTATTTAAGTAAGTGTATGTATTAAAAACATCAATTGTAGCAGTTTTTACCCTTAAGCTAAACCTCCAATGGAATCATTTAATGGTCTAGGGTTATAAATTCATGAATGTGCTTAAGGTTTGATCAGTATTCTCTTGTTCGGGATTAATGGCGATTACCATTTGCTCTAAAGCACGATATTGCTCCTCAATGGGTGCTTGTTTAAGTATTTCAATAAAAATATTTAAATTGTTCATCATCTTTGCAGGCGTTTCGGTATTAATTAATGGATGAAAACCCAATCCTTTTAAAAGTGGCGATCGCATTAAAAATCCTAAAGAGGTCAATCTTGTATAAATAAAAATTAAGCGATGCGTTTGATTTTGAAAATAGCTATGAATATTATCAAGTTCCTTAGTTTCATAAAGTGCGGACTGCAATACCTTAATTTTTTCATTTAAGTCAGTCTCAGGTCTAATATGCGCATTTTTCAAAAGCATTTCGATGACATGTTTGAGAGCCACATAAAAACCATGCATATTGATATTTTCTAAATAGGGGTGGTGTCCATAAAAGGGTTGAAATTCTTGTTGTTTTTTGATGAGTTCCCAAAAGGGATAAGCCATCGTATTAAGCCTATGATCATAAGAAAATGCCATCATATCTGGTAGAGATGATGGAAATGAATAAATCACAGAATATATTAATGCAGATGCATTGAGAGATCTTAAAAATAACAGTTGATCCTCATGATATTGAATAAGGTTTTTTTCAAGTGCTGCGTCTTCAATTAAGCAATAGAGTTCATATAAATCCATATGTCTTTTAGTGTTTGGGATTAATTCCCAATGAAAGTGCTTAAGTTTTTCATAAACAAATTTGAAAGCAGTATCAAAATAATTGGCTTTACACACCGTTTTTTTTTGCCAGAATTTTTTTTGATAATCACTTGCGGGATTTACAGTAATCGGTGGATAGGTATCGGTGGTCACATAATAATGGGCCATGGAAAGATTTTCATATATAGTGCTTTGGGGGAAAGTGGACCAGATTTTGAGATTTTTTAATAAATGTTCCCATACACTTGTGTTGAAGGTATGAGGCATTAAATCATCTTGTTGGTGATGAGTGCCAAAGTTAGTATCATGTAAAGCCCCAAATGGGGTGGTCATTTGATTAAATAAAGTATCTAATATTTTAGTAATCATATCAGCATTTAACTTAACTTGATTTCCAGATAATTTAGTAAAAAATTTATCGAGGTGATTGGATTCACTCTGAAATAAGCGAGTTAAAAAATGTTGATATTGTGGAGAAAGCGTATCGAATATGCTTGTGTCAAGGCATTCCTGAATTAAGGCATTTTTACCTATAAATGTCATATTCCTTGTATCTCGCTCAGATGATAAGAACAAAATCGATATGTATTATATTTAGTTAAGACGGAATCTTAATTATAGTCAAGTTGTTTTTTAAAAATAGATGAAAATTTCTGTCTATTTTAAGGCATTGGGCCAGTCGGTGTAGCCGGTTTCATTACCACCATACCAGGTTTCTTTGCGAGCTTCGGTCAGAGTAAGGTTTGATTTTAGACGGAAAACCAAATCAGGATTGGCAATAAAAGGTCTTCCAAAGCAGATTAAATCGGCGTATTTGCTATCAATTGCATGCCGAGCCATATCTGAAGTATACATATTATTGGCAATATATAACCCTTTAAACTGACGACGCAAGCTTAAAAAATCAAAGTCTTTGGAACGATTTTCTCTTGCAGTACCTTCTATGCAGTGAATATAGCCCAGATTTAAAGTATTCAGTGCATCAATGAGTTCAGAAAAAGTCTGCATTGGGGTTAAGTCAGACATGTCATTGAACGTACTGATAGGTGAAAGACGAATGCCAATTTGATGGCATGGCCAGATGCTAGTGAGCGCTTCTGCAACTTCCACAATTAAACGAATTCGATTTTGAATACTACCGCCGTATTGATCCCTACGTTGATTCGAAGATGTCCTCAAAAATTGATCAAGAAGATAACCATTCGCTGCGTGAATCTCAATACCATTGAATCCTGCTTCTTTGGCGCAACGCCCTGCATGAACATATTGCTGAATAATGCCACCTATTTCATTGGTTTCTAAAGCCCGTGGTGTCACATATTCTTGCATGCCTGATTCAGTTAATATGAGTCCTTTCGGTTGAATTGCAGATGGTGCTACAGGCTGTATACCTTGCTCTTGAAATGATGGATGTGAGATGCGTCCCACATGCCAAAGTTGGCAAAATATTTTCCCCTTGGCTTTGCAAACAGCGTCAGTGGTTTGTTTCCATCCTGTAATTTGTTCTTGGGTATAGATTCCCGGTGTATGTAAATAACCCTTACCTTGTTGAGATATCTGTGATGCCTCAGAGATGATAAGTCCTGCTGAAGCACGTTGTTGATAATACTCAGCTTGTAATGCAGTCGCACAGTCCCCAACTCCTGCACGACAGCGGGTTAGAGGCGCCATTACAATCCGATTACTCAATTCAAGATCATATAA
>JAKFUY010000206.1 GCA_021732495.1 Legionellales bacterium
CGGCAGAATTATCCGTTTATCAATCCTATTGGGATCAGGTGAGTCGAGAGAAAACATTAATGCATGCCAAATATATTGAGGGATTAGCTGCCGGTGAAGCTAGAGGTGAGGCTAGAGGTGAGGCTAAGGGGATTGAAAAAGTAGCAATCAACATGCTTAAAGCCAATAGATCCATTCATGAAATTAGTGAATTTACCGGTCTGATGCAAGATGAAATCATAAGACTTAAAAATAAATTGTAATGTTTTCTATGGGTAACGCCTATCAGGATTCCAATGATGAATCGATGGAATATTATGGTTGGAGAAGTGATGAGCTACGCTTGAATGCGTTTTCTAAATGCTGGCCTCTGATAATTTGATTGAAGAACTTGAATACTTACCGACATAACAAGTTCCGGATATACCAGAGTTCAAGCGCACCATCTCTGTTATTAAATGCATTGGTAAAAAAGAATACGGCTGATGGCGTTATTATCGAGCACCTAAAACGCATTATCAATCGTATTGGGAGCAGGTGAGTCGAGAGAAAACATTAATGAATGCCAAATATAGTGAATTTACTGGCCTAACTCAAGATGAAATCATTAAGATAAAGTAATCGGATAAGGCCTATCAAAAATCCAATGATGAACCGCTGGAATATAATAGGCTGCAATGTAGAGACCTACGCCTGAGATAAGTCCTAACAAGTGTCCTTCCCATGAAACCTGTTGTTCTCTGGGAAAAATTCCAAAAAAAATACCGATAAAATAGTAAAGGCAAATAAACCCGATGAAGTTATTAAGACTGCTACCGCCACCTAAAAGTGCTTCAGTGACTAAAAATCCCCAATAGGCAGTAATTAAAGCACTAGCTCCTATATGAACACCAGGTCTTGCAAAACACCAGATAAGTGTTCCGCTCAAAACAATAAGAATAGCACTGATGTTCAAATAAAATTCAAAGCCAAATGCCATCAAAAACGCACTTAAGATAATCAAGGGAAAAAGGTTGAAAAAGAAGTGATTAAAATCAGCATGAATAAATGGTGAGGTAAAAATACCTAAAACACCAAACCACTTTCTAGGTATGATACCTAAAAACACAAGATAGGGTCGAAAAGATCGAAATGCAAACATCATCGCCAATAAAAACAAACTTAGAAAAAAGAAATAACTCATTGATGATTGAATGGTCTGTTGTAACAATAACATTAAGTTTAAAAGGCTATTCACTGTTTAATCTCCAGAACTTTAGATATTAATTGACCTTGATGAAGCTGTATTTTGATTTTTGAACCCGTTATTACTTGAGAGCTATCTGTAAGTATATTATCTTCAAAAGTTGCAATAGCATAGCCCCGTTGAAGTGTAGCTTGTGGCCCGATAGCATTGAAGGTATTGATCAAACCCCCTATATGTTGAGATTTCAGCTCGATGTATCTAGCCATTGCGCGTTGTAGGCGACTAATGAGATTGTTATGGCGCTCTCGATTAAGCTGCAATTGATAGCTTGGGCTATAGGTGTGTAAATGCTTAGTCAACCAAGTGAGATGGTTTTGTTTTTGGTTGAAATAAGCATTGATGTAGTCATGTAAGCTCCGAGTGCTAAAATCCAGTCTTTGCCAAGGAATGATAAGAAGTTTTTCTGGTGATGCCAGTTGACGATAGATCCATTCAATGGTTTTTTGGTGCTGCTCAATTTTTTTAGTCATTAACTGCAAGAGTCTTGCTTGCCAATGTTTGAGATGTTGCATAAGTTCTATTTGATTAGGTGTTGCTTTCTCTGCCGCAGCTGTCGGTGTTGCGGCTCGATAGTCAGCTACAAAATCAGCGATGGTAAAGTCAGTTTCATGACCAATACCAGTAATAATAGGAATCTTGCATTCTAAAATGGTGCGCGCAAGTTTCTCATCATTAAATGCCCACAAATCTTCAATACTTCCACCGCCTCTGCCAAGGATGATGACATCAGCACGCGCATCAACCTCAACGGCGTGAAGTGCGCTTATCAATTGTCTTGAGGCATCAACACCTTGGACTTCACTGCGATACAGCTTGGCTATAGCAAGAGGGTAGCGGCGTTGCAAAGTGGTTATGATGTCATGTATGGCTGCGCCAGTTGCCGAGGTAATGATAGCAATATGTTTGGGGAATAAGGGAATGGTTTTTTTTAATTCAGGTGAAAACAAGCCTTGTTGTTCCAGTTTATTTTTAAGCTGTAAATACTGCTGATAAAGCAAGCCAATGCCCGTATCTTGTAGATGGGATACAATCAGCTGATAATCACCCCGAGGCTCATATAAAGTTATTTTCCCATAGACTAACACTTGTTGACCATTGCTTAAATTTTCCATCAATAGCTTGCGCTGTGCTCCAGAAAAACAAGCACAGCGTACTTGTGCTTTACTGTCTTTTAAAGTGAAGTAGCAGTGCCCAGAGCTTGCTTTAACTAAATTAGAGATTTCTCCAGTGACACACACGTCCGCTATTTTCGACTCAAGTGTTGCCTTGACTCTGGCGTTTAATTCCGAAACAGAATAAATACTTGAATTTTGCATTTTTTATTTTTATAGAAATCAGTTATTTATCATATCAAAGACTTAGAGATTTTAAAATCTTAAGCTTAGCCATAAGCGGCATTTATTTACAATCCCAACTTCTTTCAATATAATCGATAAGTACTGTGATGGCGATAAATGTCATGGCTGTTATTTTTTCCTGTATAACAAGGCTATCAAAATTTGGCGGTTATCAGGAGCTGTTATAATGATTATATTGGATTGTAGGTATAATGCCTATCAATCAACATCAATTGATAAACCGTGATATTATGCTGTTTTTTGTTGATGGATGTTGCCAGCAACAAGGAATATGTTACGGGTGGTATAAACAGGGAGAACATGATGAAATTAAAACCAATGGTATTCGCCTTGGCGGGATTATTGAGTGCAGTTGCTTTTGCTGAAGATAAAGTGGGTTCATTAACAACCAATCAACAAATGGTATCTTATAGTATCGGTGTAGATTTGGGTCGGAATATGGCAAAACAAAAATTGGATTTAGATATCAATTCATTAGCCATGGGTTTAAAAGATGGATTTTCAGCTAGTAAACTACAATTGTCTGATGAAAAGATGAAAGAGGTTCTCGTGAGTTTTCAAAAAGATTACATTTCAAAACGCAATGCCGAAATGCAGGTTAAAGCAGATAAAAACTCAAAAACAGGCATGGATTTTCTAGAAAATAACAAAAAACAAAAAGGCGTTGTAACGACGGCTTCTGGTGTACAGTACAAAGTGGATGTCATGGGCAATGGTGAGAAACCGACGGAAAATGACACTGTTACCGTCGACTATACAGGCACATTAATTAATGGTCAGGTTTTTGATAGCAGTGAAAAACAAGGTCATCCTATTTCTTTTAAAGTGAATCAAGTCATTAAAGGATGGACGGAGGTATTGCAGTTAATGCCTGTTGGTTCCACATGGCAAGTTTATATCCCAGCACACTTGGCTTATGGAGCTCAAGCCGTAGGTTCAATGATTGGCCCGAATGAAACTTTGATTTTTAAGATTCATCTGATTTCAGTTCAAAAAGCGAAGTAATATCAAGGCGCCCTATTTAATAAAATAGGGCGACAAATTTCTTATGTCTAAGCCACAATTTTTATTAAGATTAAATCAATTTTTTATCATTTTAGCGCTTGGTTTTTTATCAGGACTACCTGCTTCAATGTTTGGAACCACACTACAAGCGTGGTTTACTAAATCAGGCTCATCTCTTTTTTTTGTCTCAAGTTTAAGTTTATTGAATTTACCTTTTTTATTTCGCTTTATTTGGGGCCCGTTGGTTGATAAATATTTTATTAAATATCTAGGGAGAAGAAAAACCTGGTTGATAGCTATTCAGGTGTTGTTGTTGATAGCCATTGAAGCGATGGCTTTCGGCAGTCCGCAACATGGTTCTTACTTCCTTTTGACTATGGCCTTTTTGCTATCTTTTTTGTCTTCGATACAAGATCTGGTCATCGATGCACATCGCATTGAATTTTTACCCAAAGCATTATTTGGTTTTGGTGCGGTTATTGCTATTTATGCCTATCGAATCGCCTTGCTCATTTCGGGAGGTTTAGCTTTATTGTTTGCCGAACATTATGGGTTTTCTTTAACTTATGCTTTCTTGGGCTTGTTTTTCCTGTTCGGAATTCTATTAGTTATATATAGCCCGGAACCTACTGTTGCTCAATTAAATGAGCCTGCATTGACAGGCCCTTATAAAGACTTTTTACAACAACCCGCTCTGTTGTGGATAATGGGTTTATTGCTTTGCACGAAGTTTGGTGAGGTATTTGTCTCCAATTCCAGTCCTATTATTATCCCATTTATGATGCGTGGATTGGGATTAAGTTTATCGCATATTGCATATATTAATAAAATTTTTGGTTTGTTGGCTCAGCTGGCTGGAAGCGGAATAGCAGCATTTTTTATTTGGAGGTTTTCTTTACTTCATTTATTGTTGGTATTTGGAGGCTTGCAGGTCGTAAGCAATTTAATGTTTGTGGTCTTAAGCTTGCATCCGATGTCTAGTGTGTTGTTATGGAGTACCGTGGGTTTTGAAAATCTTGCAACCGGCTTATGCTCTACAACCATGGTTGCCTTCTTAATGCATATTGTAAACCCAGCGCATACGGCCACGCATTTTTCTTTATGGATTATGATTGCAATTATTCCCAAACTAATTGCAGGTCCAGTAGGGGGGTATATTTCCCAACATTATGGATGGACAACTATCTTCGAAGTGAGTTCATTGCTAAGTGCTTGTTTTGTGGTGTTCTGGGTGGGCATTAAGCAATATCAATCATTAAAAGCACCAGGGGAAATCGTGTCGAAAGTGGTGGGCTCTGCGGAGTAGTTGAAAGTTTTTGGCGCTTGGATCTGATTTTAGAGCGTCTGTTTCAATTTTTGGATTATAAATTCTTAAAGCCTTCTCATGCCAATTGTCAATCAAAGGAATTTCTTTTTCAGCGGATATTGTTTCATCTAATATGAATGGAAGATTGAGATGTTGGTGAATCTGCTGGCTTATCAGTGCTGTCATTCTCTTTTTGGAATCGAGACTATGTCCGGCAATATGGGGGGTGCAAAGTACAGCTTTTTCAATAATTTTGGGGTTGATATCAGGCTCTTTCCAGTATACATCTGTGCAGTACAGACCCTTAAAATAAGAAGATAAAATAGCGTCTTCTGAGGCAATTTCCCCTCTTGCTGCATTGATAATGCATACATCATGCGACAAATGAGATAAACGTTTTTGATTGAATAGTTGAAAGCTAGGGAAGGGTTGAGCTCGGTGGAGATTAGGATGTAAACAAATGATCGGAAAAGATGAGAGATCATCGAGTGTGATAGCATCTGGAGTGCGATTAATCAAGGGATCATAAACCCCTAGCTCAAAATTCAAATGCTTCAAACGTTTGTAAACTGCTTGCCCCACTGGGCCGAAGCCTATGATAGCTACTTTTTGTTGAGAGATACCAATATGTATTTTTAAGTAGGCTAAGGTGCTAGTCATATAATCGCAGACCGCAGCTGCGTTGGCCCCGTGCCCAGAGAAAAAAGTAATTCCTCGGTTTTTTAATGTTTTTTTATCAATATGGTTGGTTCCACTTGAGGCAGTGGCCACGATTTTAAGCTGGGTTTTTGAAAGTATTTTTTTATCAATAGACGTTGTTGAACGACAAATTAAAATATCTTGTGCGTCAATCATCTGTTCGAGGTCAGTCGCATTCTCATACCGTGTGATGACAAAGTTTTCTTTAAAAAACGTATCAATATAGGGTATATG
>JAKFUY010000224.1 GCA_021732495.1 Legionellales bacterium
GTAGTCCTGAGTAACTTCCCCGATCACTTGAAACTCATCTAAAAATAGCACCATTTTTTTATTACTTTTTTCAGCCAATCCGTGCAATTTTTCGAGTACTTTCAGAATGGTATCTTTGGGTTGTTTTTTTGTCCTATTAATTTCCAGCTGCAAGCCTATTTTCTCAAGACCAACGTTGACATGAAAATTTGAAAAGAATTCAGCACCTAATTGCAATAAACGTTTAGGTGAACTCTCCATATAGCTGAGCAACTGCCCAGCTCCATTAAGAATCGCGTGTTCAATATCATTGACATTAAGTTCTTTATAGAAATCAATGTGAGCAAATGGAAGATTTTGTTTTTTTAAAACGTGTGAGACCAAGCTTGTTTTCCCGTATCGTCTAGGTGACATAATTAATGTTGGATTAACATGCTGAATATTTTTTATTAACCTTGCCTGTTCTTTTTCGCGATTACAAAAAGCGCCACCTATTGCCAATCTGGTAGGAAAGTAGTTCATGTTTTTCATCCTTCGCAAGTTGTGTTTCGCATATTGTATTTCGCATATTGGGAAATGTCAACACATAATTACTGGCTCATGTCTATAATTAGGTCGCCAATTCAGAAGTGAAATGCAACGGAGTTGCTAAAGTGATAGATACGGGAAATTGTTCCCCAAGGTAATTGTTTTTTTTATCAGCATAACCAACTAAGGTCTACTTTAGCAACAGTATGATTTAAAATGCCTCTGTATAGTCAAGTCAACACGGAGACATAAGAGCCACAGGAAGTGTAATATAGATAGTGCTTTATATTGATTTCAGTATATACTGTCGCTAATTGAATTTACTACCAGGCACACAAGATGTCAAAACATTACCGCATTGTTTTCGAATGCTATGAATCGTCCCCAGAGGCTCAACAGATTTTATCAAAAACAGTTATGATGGCAGGCTCGGTAGATAAGCCAGAGGATGTGTTTAATTTTGGATTCGCACATGAAGAACAAATTAAATTAGTTCATTCTTGCCAAGATGCGCTGCTCAAAGAGCAAATTACGCTGATTGAATCCGTGGTAGATTGTTGCCCTAACTGCCCTGACAGAAATCTAAGGAAACATGGAAAAAGGCTGTCTGATTACCATGATGTTTTTACCGATCATAAACTCACGATAATGAGAAAGCGTTGCCCTGACTGTGGTTATGAGCCAGGATCAACGATAAAAAATCTTCTTGGACATTCTTTGTCCGCTGATTTGGTTAAACTACAAACGGAGCTTGGAGCCAATTATACTTACCGCGAAAGTGAGCAGCTTTTTTCAGCATTTTCCAGGTCAAAACGGTTCATTAATAACCATGACCGCATTAAGCATACTGCTGAAGAGGTAGGCGACCAGGTGGGAGCATTACATCAGGTTGAAAGCACTGTAGCCGCCACTGGTGCAGCTGAAGAGCTTATAATTAATGTTGATGGTGGCCATATCAACACTATCGAAGAAGGGAAACGTAGCTTCGAAGCTATGACTGCAGTTGTTTATCGCCCCGAAGCATTAGTGAGTAATGACAAAGGAACCCGTAACACCTTAACCAGCAAGCACTGCGCAGCCTCAGCTCTAGACGATGGGCAGAAGCAAATGATAAATAACACGATTGTTGCCGCCCTAAAGCAGGGTTTGTCTCCAAAAACAAATGTGACGGCACTGTGTGATGGGGCTGATAATTGTTGGCAGATCGTTGATGCACTCACACCATTATGTGCATCAATAACTAGAATATTAGACTGGTTTCACTTGAGCATGAAAATTCAAAATATTGCATTGCCGGAGCAACTTAAATCTAAGCTAATCCGCATTAAATGGCATCTCTGGCGCGGCAAAACAGACAATGCATTAATAAGACTGGATGAATTGATTGCTATTTCTACAAGCACCCACAAGCCCCGTATTGAAAAGCTAAAAACGTATATAAAAAATAATGCTGCCAAAATAGTGGATTACAGAGCACGTCAAAAAAATGGACTTGTTTTTACTAGCAATCTTGCCGAGTCAACCGTTGAAAGCTTAATCAACCAGCGATGCAAAGGACAACAACATATGCGCTGGTCCAGGGAAGGGCTAGATCCATTACTACAATTAAGAGCTGCTATTGGATCAAATGATTGGGATAAAATTTGGAAAACAGCTGTTATGAATGCCATTCTTGCCTAATAAAAGAACTGTTTATATTACACTTTTGGTTGAGAATAATTTGTTTTTGCTGGTTTATGCGTTTACGAGTGATGCTGCCTTGGAAAACCGCGTCTGTTTTTTTAAAAAATTTGGCAAGCACATATTCAATATCCGCTCGAACATCATCAAATGTGAAAGTGAAAAATTGGTGCTTGGCTTTGAAGTACGCAAGCTGCAATATGAAATGCTCTTTTGTTTTAACGGTACCAAATTGACCCAGCATATCTAATTCGACCTGACTTAGATCAAAATAGAGCTGTTGTTCATTTTGATTGAAAATTGGCCTTGCATAGAGATCAGCAATTTCAGCTTCAGGTAGGAGATAAATACGTTTCAGGTTCGTCATGCGGGTTCAAAAATACGGAGGTTTGGATGGACTGGATTGTCAGTCAATAAAGATCGCATTGTACGCCAATTTTTGGTAAGATAAAGCGGTTCAGTAAATCTTGGTTCAAGATATTGTTTTTCGGTTAGTAAAATGGACGGATTTGTATGAAAATTGGATATGCGCGCGTTTCAACCAAAGAACAATCTTTGTCCATGCAGGTTGATGCACTCAAAAAAGCTGGTTGTGATCGAATTCATGAAGAAATTGCCAGTGGTGCAAAAACGGAAAGACCTGTGCTTGAAGAAATTATGCGAAATATTCGCGAGGATGATGTTCTAGTTATTTGGAAGTTGGATAGGCTTGGCCGCAATCTGGTGCATCTCATTCACTTAACTAATAAGCTGATTGAGAAAAAAGTTGGCTTAATTAGTTTAAACGATCCAATCGATACATCGACTGCGCAGGGGCGAATGGTATTTGGTATATTTGCATCGCTTGCTGAGTTTGAGCGAGAGTTAATTCGTGAGCGTACTCAGGCTGGATTAAAATCAGCCAGAGCAAGAGGGCGCAAAGGGGGACGACCAAAGGGTATGTCTCAATCAGCGATTGAAAAAGCCACGATAGCTGAGGCTTTATATAAAAATGGCAGCATTCCTGTAAAAAAAATTGCTGAGCAATTAAATATTTCTAAAACAACTTTATATTTATATTTAAGGCATCGTAATGTTTGTATCGGTGAAAAAATGGATCAAAACTAAAGTGCATTTTAACAACTTGAATTTTTCTAATTATGTTCAAAATGTCACTTGGTTCTTTTTTGTGATAAGAATAATTTGTGAATATTGATGGCTTGGCGGGACTTCCTGCAAATAAATAAGACCCGATGGGTATAAGACTAAATAAAAGGTATTTAGCATGAGACAATTAGAAACACGTGATTTTGATAACAACGAAGCCTGGCTTATTTTTCGCCTTGATGCGCGCGTGGCGGATGAATACCTCGATATTTACATCGTCATGCATTTACCCAGCACGTTCATCTTAATCCATCACATCCTTGAAAAAGAGATGTCTCAGCAGGTAGCCGATGAGCTGTTTAAGAAATGCGCCGCGCACGGCCGCCTGCCTTCTCGTGTTCTCTTAACCTCCGGCGACCCGGCCGAACCGTTTTTTAAAACATCGGCAGCGGACTATTCAATGGTATTAGAAACACGTCCCGCACCTTATCTTGCAGGTTTGATTTCACCTATAAAAAAATCGTTTGGCGAGCGTTTTCCGTCCCCATCAACCCTAGGTCATCACGACGTTGGTGCGAGTGAAGAAGACATTGATTCACTTAAACACTTTATTCCAGACAGTTATGATTTATGCTCCTGTGCTTCTGGAAAAAAATACAAATTTTGCTGTAAAAAAATAATCGTTGAAGTAACCATGGCCATGGCGGCAGCTGAAGAAGACAGAGATATGGCAGAGGCGCTTCAATGGATTGAACAAGCAAGAGCGCTGGTCGGTGAAACGGCGGAAGTCCTTTGTCGTGAAGCGATTGTTTATAGTTTTTTTGATGCTAAAAAGGGTCGAACCTTACTTGAAAAATGTTTGAAACTTCATCCAAACCACCCTCGCGCTCATTATATTCATGGCATCGATTTGAAACAGCGGGGCGACTTTCATGGTGCGCTCACTGCTTACCAAACGGCTATTTCTAACTACCCAGAAAGCGACCACTTTCATTTAAATGAAACCTATAATAACTTAGGCGGTGTTTTTCTTGCGTTAAACGACCTTAAAGGTGCTCAATCAGCCTGGGAAAAAGCACTTCTTTATATGCCGTCTGATGAAATGACTCAAAGAAACTTACGCGAGTTTATTTACAGGGATAAAAATCAGGTGTTTTAACCGACGCCATCCATGAACTATTGAACGTTAACCTGATATGAGAAACAGTCACATGCAAGAAAATAATTCAAAGGCCGACGAACTGAATGCGGTGATGACACAAGCGTTGCTTCAATTACAAGAGTTAGTGCGATTTAGGAGATGTTATCTGCGTCGCTCGTTGTCCTCAATGTAGCTCTGAAAATATCTTTCAGGATTTTTAAACCCATAATGGAGATTAATCATTATGACCAAATTAGTGCATTTCGATTGGGCAATCAAAAATTTATTAAGAAACAAAGCAAATTTTGATATTTTGGAAGGTTTCTTGTCTGAGTTATTGCAAACAAAGGTAACGATAGAGGCTTTGTTGGAATCGGAAAGCAATAAAAAGCACAAGGACGATCGATCTAATCGGGTTGATTTGCTTGTTCTGACCGAAGCACAAGGACATGTTATTATTGAAGTCCAAGCCTCGATGGAGTGGGACTATTTAAGCCGCATTCTATATGGTGTATCTAAAGCAGTAACAGAATATATACAAGCGGGCCAGCCTTATCGCGATGTTCGTAAAATTATTTCAGTAAGCATTGTATTTTTTGATCTAGGTCGTGGGGAAGATTATGTCTACCATGGGACTACAGAGTTTCGCGGTACGCATCAGCATGATCTCTTGCAGTTGGGCGAAAATGAACAAAAGGCTTACGGTCCAGAAAAATCACCGTCAGACATATTCCCGGAATATTATTTGATTAAGGTTAACCAATTTAACGAGCGGATTAAGGATAAGTTTGATGAATGGGTGTATTTTTTAAAAACTGAAAAAATTCAACCAACATTTACTGCTCAGGGGATTAGAAGTGCTGCCAAAAAATTAGACATATTGTCATTGACGGAAGAGGAACGAAATGCCTATGAGCGTTATGAAGAAAATACTCATTATGAAGCTAGCATGCATGAATCCCATTATGGCCGTGGAAAATTGGAAGGTGACGAGCTTGCCACACACAGAATTGCTAAAAGCATGTTGAAGCGTGGTGTTGAAATAGATCTTATAATGGAAGACACTGGCTTAAAGCGAGAAGAAATCGAGAAAATTAAAGAAAACATCTAACGATGACCTATGAGGAGCAATGGAACACTCAAAAACATCCTAGAACTGGTGTTAAAAAAGTCTAATTTTTTTGATATGCTAACCGATTGAAAATTAAATCAAAACAAGATTGGTTAACTCAGAACGACCACTTTTGGGGGTTCTTCCAGTGCGCTGGGCAAAGCTGCACTTAACTTGCGGGTGAAAGTCCCGTCGTTGAAGATTAACCAGATCGCTGCGTAGCGAGTCTTGCGTTCCCGGCGACAACAAAGGGAACGAAGCGTAGACAGCGAA
>JAKFUY010000137.1 GCA_021732495.1 Legionellales bacterium
CTTCACTAATAAGTCGCTTAATGACGGTACCTAGTTTTCTAACTAAGCAAACATTTATGTGACTAAGTTTTGGCTTGCGTTTCTCAGCTCTAACTAAATCACAAGATTGGGTCAGAATCATGACATATTCAATTTTACCATCGGAAGGTTGGATGGCTGGATAAAACTCATCAAAGTATTTACCAAATTGCCCATCAACTTTTAAAATATCACCTTGCAAAAGAGATGATTCAGTCGAGTGGTCTTTGTAAATATATGGGGGAATTGTTTCTTCAATCACAGCGAACTAAGTTTCCTATCCATGTCTGCTCTAATAAGAAAACCTTCGTCAGCCTGAGATTCAAACTCTTTTAAATTTGTTTTCGCAATACTTAATATTGCTTTAGAGAAATGGGGGCGTGTAGTCGCTTTTTTACTTGCACGACCTGTTTCTTTTTTTAATGCAGAATTTTGTTTATTCATCTTTCTCTCCGTCTAGCTCTAAGTATAACCTTGTTTTGAGAAAAAATCATTATGGATGTTGCTGTGATTGATTGCAGTTTGTTGTGATTTGTTATTTTCAACTGTCCCAAAAGTGTCCCAAAGAAGGGTGGGACAGTATTGTTTTAGCACTTGTATGTTCGTAACTACTTGATTTTATTGGTGGGCCCACTAGGACTTGAACCTAGGACCAACGGATTATGAGTCCGCTGCTCTAACCAACTGAGCTATAGGCCCGAATATGAAAATGAATTTTAAATCGTATTTCCTCGAAATGCCAGTGCTTTTTTAAAATTCATCAATTTCAAGGAAACTTTTTAATTTTTCAGAGCGCGTTGGATGACGAAGCTTTCTTAAAGCTTTTGCTTCAATTTGACGGATGCGTTCACGCGTAACATCAAATTGCTTGCCAACTTCCTCTAAGGTATGGTCGGTATTCATTTCAATACCAAAACGCATGCGTAATACCTTCGCTTCTCTGGGTGTTAAAGTCTCTAGGATTTCAAGTGTTGCTTCTCTTAGGCTTTCAGCCGTTGCTGACTCAACCGGTGATTGCATATTCTCATCTTGAATAAAGTCGCCTAAGTGCGATTCATCATCATCACCAACAGGTGTTTCCATCGATATCGGTTCTTTGGCAATTTTTAACACTTTACGGATTTTATCTTCACTTAAATCCATTTTTTCTGCCAACTCTTCAGGAGTGGCTTCACGTCCAGTTTCTTGAAGAATTTGTCTTGAAATCCGGTTTAATTTGTTAATGGTTTCAATCATGTGTACCGGAATTCTGATAGTACGTGCTTGGTCAGCAATCGAGCGCGTAATCGCCTGACGAATCCACCAAGTGGCGTAGGTTGAAAACTTATAGCCGCGACGGTATTCAAACTTATCGACCGCCTTCATTAATCCGATATTACCCTCTTGGATAAGATCAAGGAATTGCAGGCCGCGATTGGTATATTTTTTGGCAATGGAAATCACCAAGCGCAGATTGGCTTCTACCATTTCTTTTTTGGCACGCCGGGCTTTCGCTTCACCAATGGACATCTCACGATTGATATCACGAACCTCAGAAACACTTAATCCTGTTTGCTGTTCGAATTGGATGAGTTTCTCTTGAGCCTGTAGAATATCGTGTTCTACGGCTTCTAAACGTGGCAAATCCAATTGTTTTGCATATGTCTTTTTGATAGTAGCAAGCCAGCCTTGATTGGCCTCATGACCAGGAAAAGTATCAATAAATATTTTACGGGGCATACGTGCTTTTTCAGTACATAAACGCATGATTAAGCGTTCATAATCGCGAATTTGTAAACGCATCTGACGGAAATATTCCATCAATGTGTCCACTTGACGCGAGGTGAGTTTAAGTTTCAAGAAAGATTCAGCCATAAGATTGAAAGCGTCTACCGTGATGGTGTGATTTCGTCCATACTGAGTTAAGGCTTGAGTGGCTAATTCAAAGTGTTCTTTTAAGTCATTGAAATAGGCCGCGGCAATTTCGGGGTTAGGACCATCATCCTCAACAGCTTCACTATCCGCTTCATCATCAATAATTTCTTCGACAGCTACTGCTTCATGTTCTAGAATTGCAGTTTCAGCGAGCAACGCAGTCACATCAGTATCAGGTTCTTGATCGATAAAGCCAATGATGATGTCACTGAGTCGGGCTTCTTCGGTCGCAACCTTTGCGTATTCTTTTAATAAGACATCAATCGTTTCCGGATAGCTCGCTAAGGAACGAAGAACCTGAATCGTGCCTTCTTCGATGCGTTTGGCAATACGTATTTCACCTTCGCGGGTCAGAAGCTCAACTGAGCCCATTTCGCGCATGTACATGCGAACCGGATCAGTTGTGCGGCCTGCTTCAGAAGCCAATTCCATCGCAGCTTCTTCAATATCAGTAATTTCTTCAGTGGCACCTACACCTAGCCGTGCTAATTCATCTTCACTGGGTGGGCTTTCAAAGACCTTAATATCCATGCCTTCGAGTTTGTTTACAATCACATCCAAGTGTTCTGTATCCACAATATTAGCCAGAAGGTCATTGATTTGAGCATAGGTTAAGTAATTTTGCTCACGACCTAAATTAATCACTTTGGTAATTTGTGTTTGCTGTGATTCTTTGTCGACATGAATATCTTTTGTCATTTTTGATTTCTGTGAATCTTTATCATTTATAGCCATAAATGCTCAATACGTAGGAATGTTTAAAAAAATATTTCCTAAATTATAGTTTGGATAAACACAACTTGCTAGGAAATTTGCAATATTTTAACTGGATTTATGCTAAAAAATACAGGATATTACTCTAATTGTATGTTTTGTATTATTTTTATGCTCAATGTTGATGGCGTGTTTTCAATAATTGTTGCAGGTAAAGCTTTTCTTCGTCGGATAAGCCATATTCTCTTAGTTTCTTTAAAAGACCTTCAATTTCTTCATTGGTGTCTTGTTTGGTCAAGAAGGTGAAAATTTCTAAAAGTGTAGGAAGTCTTTGTTCCTCTTGTATGTTTAAAGGGAACATCGCTAATTTATTAAAACTATCGAAGTATAGGCTATCTCGGAATCGCTCAATCAAATTTACCGTAGATAGTTCCGGTTGTTTTCGAAGGTGTTTTAATAGCATATTCAGCGGCTCTGGACAGTTCAATTGTCCAAGCAATACCGGTGGTAGTTGTTGATACAATTGGGGGTATTGGATGAGCAAGGCGAGTGCTAAACGCAGTGGGGTGCTTTGGGTTTTTTGTGGCGTTGGCGCTGTTTGTGGAGCATCTGTGGTTTGACTAAACCATTGACGAACCCGATAAGGGTCAAGTCTTGTAATACGGGTTATCTCTTCAATAAGGAGTTCTTTGCCTGGCCCATCTTCTAACACAGCCAATGCTTTTTGGGCTTCTTGGATAAGTTTTTGGGCACCACTTTTACCATACAGCATATACAGTTGGCGGGTGAAATATTGATGCAATGGCTGGGATTTTTTGAGCGCTTGTAAAAATTCATCAACACCTTTTTGACGAATGAAACTATCGGGATCATGACCGTCAGGTAAAAATAGAAAACGGATGGAGGACATTTGATTGTAAAGTGGAAGACAATTTTCCAATGCACGCCAAGCCGCTTTTTTCCCAGCTTCATCGCCATCAAAACAAAAAACAATGTCATCTGTATATTTATTAAGAAGTTGCAAATGATAAGTACTGGTGGCCGTTCCCATAGTCGCTACTGCATTTGGAATGCCGTATTGAAATAAAGCAATAACATCTAAATAGCCCTCAACAACGACAATAAAATCAGGGTGATCTTGTTGTTTAATCACCTGATGAAGACCATAAAGTTCTTTTTGTTTGTGAAACAATACCGTTTCTGGGGAATTCATGTATTTGGGTTTATCTTCTGGCCCGATAACGCGACCAGCAAATCCAATAAGTTTTCCCTTTCGATTGTGTAATGGGAACATGAGACGATTGCGAAAGCGATCATAATAATGCTGTGTGTCTTTGGGGACAATCATGCCGGTATCTTCAAGCATAGTGGTTTGTTTGGGGAATGTTTTCATTAAGAAATTCCATTCACTTGGTGCAAAACCCAATTGAAATTGTTCAATCATGGCTTGGCTTAATCCCCGGCTTTGCATGTATTCTTCTAAAGCTTTTGGTTTTCGATGGAGTTCTTTTTGGTAGAGCAGTTTAATTTTTTCTAAAAAATCATAAAAAGAGACTTGCGATGCTTGTTGACTGATGTTGGTGGATTCGGGCAGGTGCATGCCGGCGGTATCGGCTAATTGTTGTATTGCCTCGGGAAAATCAAGGTGAGAAAATTGCATGACAAATTTAATGCTATTGCCACTCGCACCACAACCAAAACAATAAAAAAATTGTTTATGAGGAATAACATGAAATGAAGGTGTTTTTTCTTGATGAAAGGGGCAGCAACAACTGTAACTATTGCCCGTTTTTTTTAAGGGTATAAAACCGTCAATTAATTCAACGATATCAACGGCTGTGAGAAGTTCATCGATAAAGTATTGCGGAATGTTTCCTGACATGAAGTTAGGGAAGTTTTAGTTTGAGCAATTCACTGACTTTAGAGAGATCGGCGCGCCCTGTCAATTGTGGACGTAATACATTCATGACTTTCCCCATGTCACGAATACTTGTCGCTTCGGTTTGAGCGATGGCAGCATCAACAAAAGCCAATATTTCAGCTTCATTCAATGCTTGGGGTAGATAAGATTGAATCAGAGCTAACTCATACTCTTCTTGCGCAACCAAATCATGGCGTTGAGCTAGGCGAAACTGATCAATAGATTCAAGGCGTTGTTTAGCCATTTTACTTAAAATGGCTAACAGTCGAGATGCGTCAACATCTATCCGTTCATCAATTTCGATTTGCTTAACAGCAGCTAACATTAAACGAAGTGCCTGAACCTTGGGTTTATCACCTGAGCGCATGGCTTGATGTAAGTCTTGTTGAATGTTAGCCTTTTCGATCATGAGCGTCTTCTTCTACCTTTAGCAGAGCGAACACCGATGGTTTCGCGGGATAATTTTTTCTGATAACGCTTAACTGCAGCCGCTTGTTTTCTTTTGCGTTCTGCGGTTGGTTTTTCATAGAATTCACGGCGACGCAGTTCAGTTAACAAACCTGCTTTTTCACATGAACGTTTGAAACGACGTAGTGCATATTCTGGATTTTCGCCTTCTTTTACGCGAATTGTTGGCATTCAATAACCCTCAATTGATTTTCTTTAAAAAAATAAGATTAAAATGATAGAGTTGGCAATTTTATTGTGCATTTGTTTTCCCGTCAAGTAACAAATCAGTTTTTAGTAAAAAAAATGCCATATTGTGGACATCAGATAAAAAAATGCCGGGCAAGCCCGGCATGATTAGTCGAGAAGACCGAGAGACTTTACCATCTCTCTCTCGTCTCTGAGTTCTTGTAATGTGATGTTAAGTTTTTCTTGGCTGTAGGCATTAAAAGTTAAATCTTCGACAACTTCCACTGCACCTGGCTCCATACCAAACCGTCTAACGGCGCCATGTCGACGATGACAAGGGAAGGAAAACATCAGGCCTTCATCAACACCGTACTGCCCTTGTGAGGACAAGCACATGGAAAAGCTTTCATTTTCAGGGGTGTCGTTGATAAGATTTTGAACGCTTTGAATGATGGCATTGGCAGCTGATGCGGCACTTGAAGCCCCTCGGGCTTTAATGACTGCTGCACCACGTTGTTG
>JAKFUY010000131.1 GCA_021732495.1 Legionellales bacterium
GTCATCTACCAAATGAAACTCTAATGTAGCTGTTCCACCTAATATTGATTTTGCACGGGCAGCGTCTTGAATTCCTGGGAGGTCGACAGCAATCCGTTGCTCTCCTTGTTGTTGTACCACGGCTTCAGCAACACCAAGCTCGTTGACCCGATGACGTAAAATATTCATGGTTTGATCAAGTGTGGCCTGACGCAATTCATGAAAATACGTCATATTCATTTTGACTTGTAGCCAACCATGAACTTTGTCATAGGTGGTGAAGTAATGTGGAAATGATGCATTTAAAGCAGCCATGGCATCTTCAGATAAATTCGGATCTCTTAAACGAATTAAAATGACTTTATTAGACTGCAAGCGCATCCCTGTAAAATAGATCTGTTTTTGTTTTAAGGTTACAGCAAGCTCTTTTCTTAAGTCCTCAAATTGATGTTTAATCACTGTTTGCATATCGACATCTAAGAGAAAATGCACGCCCCCTTTTAAATCAAGGCCCAACTTCATGGGTTTAGCACCCATGTTTTTTAACCAACTTGGCATGCTAGAAACAAGATTTAAGGCTACGATATAATCTGAACCCAAGGATTTTTCTACGATATCTTTGGCAAGCAATTGCGTATCTGTGTTTTTAAACACAATAGAAATATTCTCTCCATTGCGCTCAATGCGCATAAAAGCCAAATGATTATCTAACAAGATTTTTTGCACTTGGGCTTGAAGTGTATCTAAGGTTACTTCATGCGGAGCGGATATCTCTACCACAGGGAATTCTCGAAATATATTTGGCCATGCATAAAGTGATGCAATAAGCAAAAGCACCCCAAGTGTTATCTTTTTAATTAAAGAATTTTTATTATTCATAAGGCCACTTAAGATTTTTTGATGTTATTTAAAGTCCCTTTTGGTAATACAGAGCCAATAGAGGCCCGTTGTACCACCAGCTCAACCCCATTGTGCACTGATACGACAACAAATTGATCATCAACAAGTTTGATAATTTCACCGACAACCCCACCTGCAATAATCACTTCATCACCCGCTTTGATTTTACCAATCAATTCACGATGTTCTTTGGCTTTTTTGGATTGTGGACGAATAATTAATAAATAAAATAAAACGAAAATTCCTGCCATCATTAACATAGAAGCAGTTGAATCCATTTGTCCCGGAGCAGACGCAGCTGCAAAAGCATCAGAAATAAAAAAACTCATTATAGACTCCTAGAATTAAAGTGATTGATAAAACAGGCTTTCAATCCTGCCTACCCAACGATACGAAGAAGATGATACCGATTCTATTGTATATTCACAAGATCTAAATCTGTAGAAATCAAGCCGATAGTTTGGCTTGAAACACATTATGCAATACCAAATAACGTTGTGCCAATAATGGCGTATGTTGCAGCAAATGATGTAGATAAGCGCGCGTCAATCCACTTCGGCACGTTTGACAGGCACAATCTGCCGTCAGCAAGGAATAATCCTGTTTAAACAAATCGCTCAATATCGAAAAATACTCCCCCTCTTGGTGCAGCACCTGACCTTGATAGGCAAGGCTTGCCGGTTGATTGGATAGATTCCAAATTTTTAATAGTTGCACACTACTATAGAGAATAAAGTCCCCTTGAGCATCATCAAGTGCCCCATCCCAAACCACCACATCGGGCTTCAATTGCTGCAGCCATTGAAATAACTCTTTCGTAGTGCATTTTTTTAAGGACCCATCAGGACTTCTAAATTGAATCTCGCCTTTGGAATTTATTTGTACTTTACGCGCATCAATAATAGCCTTTCCAGGGCACAACAAATCATTATTTAACTGAAATTGTTTCTGATATCCAGGTCTTTGCAATAAACCCACCACATCATACCCATAGCTTTGAATGCCAGTGGATAACCACTGTGCGGGAGTTAAACTTAACCCCTCAATAGAATTAAGATACGGTACAAACTCCACGACATGCTCTCCTTACAAAAACAAACAGGCATCACCATAGCTAAAAAAACGATATTGAGCTGCTATGGCCTGTTGATAGATTTCCATTAATTTTTGATGACCAATTAATGCAGAAACCAGCATTAATAATGTTGACTCAGGAAGATGGAAATTGGTCATCAAGCCATCAATGACTTTAAATTGATAACCGGGTGTGATAAATAAATTAGTCAATCCACGCCCCCCTTTCAGTCCGTGTTGCGAAGCACTTTCCAAAGCTCTTAGGGAGGTTGTTCCAATTGCAATCACACGATGTCCCCGCTCTTTCGTTTGTTGGATTTTTTTCATGGTTTCATCAGAGACTTCATACCATTCATAATGCATTTCATGATCAGCAATATGGTCTGCACGCACAGGTTTAAATGTACCTGCACCAACGTGTAAAGTCACCGCTTCGATATCAATATTTTTTTCTTTAATTTTAGCAAGCATCACCTCATCAAAATGAAGACCTGCAGTGGGAGCTGCTACAGAACCCAAATGCTTTGCAAAAATGGTTTGGTAATCGTCTTTATCGCTTGGCTCATCAGCTCTTTCAATATAAGGAGGTAATGGCATATGACCGACCTCATAGAGCATATCAACCACAACGCCATTGACGCTAACCTCAAACATATCCCCCTGACGACCACAGATTGTCAGTTCCCATTTTTCATTCACAACAATTTTGCCACCGATTTGAGGCGACTTACTGACCCGCAAATGACATAACATTTGATTCGTATCCAGCAAACGTTCAAACAAAACCTCAACACGACCACCAGATGGTTTATGACCATAAAAACGTGCTGGCAATACTTTACTATTATTACAGATTAACAAATCACCCTCTTGGAGATAATCCACCATATCGGTAACTTGGCTATGATGCTGCAATCGCTCACCCTCTCGTTGATAAGCCAATAATCTGGACGCATGTCGGGGATGGGCTGGATATTGAGCAATTAAGTGAGGAGGTAGTTCATAATTAAAATCTTGGCGGTGCATACAAAAACATCACGATTATTCAAAAAGTGAGTAAATTTTATATATTTTATGGAACAAACTCAATCTTTTCTCTTAAATAACTTGCATATTTGATTTGTTTTGAAATATATTGTGATTAAATTTTACTAAAACAAGGGAAACCAAAACCATGAAAAAATTATGTTTAACGCTTTTAGGAACACTTTGTCTTATCTCAAATGTGTTTGCAGCACCTAAGCAGTTGATCACGCACAACCGTACCAATGTAGAGACAAATGCCTATATTGATGGTGTCATTGCATCCCAACATCCTACCAAAGCCAACAGTGACAACCATGTGTTCTGGGCATCTGTAAAATTAGCCTGCTATGGCCGCACCGTCAATAACAACTGTCATGCCTTAATTAAGATGGGAACCGATACAGCAAATCCTGTTGACTTAGGTTGGGCAACCATCAATTTAGTTACTGGCGATATCTCACCGACCTACATCAGTGGTAATGGTTATCACCTAGAAGTTAATGGCCCAGGTGAGACCTCACTTTACAAAGATTAAGCCCCCTATTAAAAAGGCACTTCAAGTGCCTTTTTTCTTACCCCTCAGTTAAATCTCCTAGCAAAATAATACGCTTTTACGCTAGTTCTGATTCATAACACAACGCCTGTTATTGACAATAATTACCGTCCAGTTGCATAAAAAGAACCTTTGGCGCATAATTAGCGCACGAAGTTTGATTAACGGCGTTTATTTATGAGATTTCACACGCATCAGGAAAGATTGAGTCACCCACAAGCGGGTTTAATTCCCGAAGACTTATGGGGTTCATTGTTTAAAAACGAACTTCCAGACTATCTTCTGCCGATAATGGAAGCTCAAGATAGCGATGTCGATGATAAGCTGCTGAAAATTTTGCCATCTCTTACAACTTCTCCCGAAAAAAAGAGTGCGTGGCTGGCAATTACACTTAGTCACCAAGACTTGCCCAGTGAGCAGCTAGAACACATAAAGACTTCAATAGGCATAAGTATCGAGGATATATTTGGTATGACTGCTCGATGCGGAAACTTACACTTCCTTAATCATCTTATTGAATCACAACAGAAATTAGACCCTAGTAGAGCAATAGTCCAAGCAATGATTGCAACTCAAAACTATGGTGCCTTTCGGGCTGCTGCCCGAGGGGGTCATCTACCTGTAATGACGCGCCTGATGGAATTAGCGCCAGATAAAGCCCAAGACATGATTGCAGCTTACGACTACCGTGCATTTAGAGAGGCTGCCACAGACGGTCATCTACATGTCATGGAACGCCTGATGGGATTAGCGCCAGATAAAGTCCAAGACATGATTGCAGCTTACGACTACCGTGCATTTTTGGTTGCAGCCGAAGTCGGTAATCTACATGTCATGGAGCGCCTGATGGAATTAGCACCAGATAAAGCCCAAAACATGATTGCAGCTCAAAACTACGGGGCATTTTGGTATGCTTCCCGAAATGGTCATCTACCTGTCATGGAGTGCTTGATTGCAGAGCAAAAGAAATTAGATTTCAGCAAAGTCCAAGACATGATTGCAGCTTACGACTACCCTGCATTTGAGTCGGCTGCCCGAGAGGGCTATCTACCTGTAATGACGCGCCTGATGGAATTAGCGCCATATAAAGTCCAAGACATGATTGCAGCTCAAAACTACTATGTATTTACGAAGGCTGCCCGAGGCGGTCATCTATCTGTCATGGAGTGGATGATGGAATTAGCACCAGATAAAGTCCAAGACATGATTGCAGCTCAAAACTACTGTGCATTTATGAATGCTGCCGCAGGCGGTCATCTACCTGTCATGGAGTGGATGATGGCATTAGCGCCAGATAAAGTCCCAGACATGATTGCAGCTGATAACTACTGTGCATTTATGTATGCTGCCCGAAATGGTCATCTACCTGTCATGGAGTGCTTGATTGCAGAGCAAAAGAAATTAGATTTCAGCAAAGTCCCAGACATGATTGCAGCTTACGACTACCGTTCATTTACGGAGGCTGCCCGAGGCAGTCATCTAGATGCCATGGAGTGCTTGATTGCAGAGCAAAAGAAATTAGATTTCAGCAAAGTCCCGGATATGATTGCAGCTGAAAACTACTGCGCATTTATGAATGCTGCCCGAGGTGGTCATCTGCCTGTCATGGAGTGGCTGATGAAATTAGCGCCAGATAAAGTCCAAGACATGATTGCAGCTGAAAACTACTCTGCATTTAGGAATGCTGCCCGAGGTGGTCATCTACCTATCATGGAGTGGCTGATGAGATTAGCGCCAGATAAAGTCCAAGACATGATTGCAGCTGATCACTACTCTGCATTTAGGAATGCTGCCGAATTCGGTCATATATCTATCGTAACCTTCCTTCTAGCGTATCCAAGCGTATTTGCTCACGCTGAAATGCACGCGCATGAATATGCTAGGTATGTTAATCCCTTTGTAGCCGAAAGATTAAGTGCACTTCGTGCTCAAAAAAATACCTTAGAACAAGGCGCTCCTAACGCGGTCTTTGATATCACAGACGCTAATGAGGCTAATCTTTTATTTTATGTTTTAAGAAATTTAATACGCCGTAATGAGCGAGCACTTCAAGATGACATCTTGTTTTTATTGAATATTCCAAGTGTAAGAGTATTAGCACATACGGAAGTTACCCCTCATCAACCGAATGAGCTGCTGCGATTAGCCTTAGCCACGAATAATCAAAATGCAATTGGACTATTGT
>JAKFUY010000227.1 GCA_021732495.1 Legionellales bacterium
ACCTTTCAAATTTAAGACGACAAATTATTCGATTGTTCGGAGAAACGGCTTGTAAAATATATGGGCTAACAGAATCAAACTCATCCTAATTCATTTGGTGCTTAAAAATTTCGCGGGAATATAGGTTTTAATGTTTATAACAATCCGGTTTCAATTCCTGCAACACTAAATGGCTCTACAATCCTAAGCCCGGCAAGAGTCTGTTGTGGCCGACGACCGGTATTGATGTATGACTTATCTATCCCAAGTGATTTGGCTGCCACCTATCGGGTTGTTGGCACCACTGGGAATATTAGTTGTAGCATTGGAAGCACGGGGCCTAATTTTTACGTCAAAGTGTATGGAAGACCTGGGACTTGTACCCTACAAGGCACCAAGGATGCACAAATTTCTGCGCCTTTGGTTTTAGTGGCCAAATGGATGATGGATAAAAAAGTGATGAATAAGTATATCGTTTTAAGTTTATTATTGCCTGCACTCGCATGGGCAGCCCCTCCTCAATCATCTACCAAAACCTGGTCTGGTTTTTATGGGGGAGGGCACATTGGTGGGGTTTTTAATGATGCTTCAGTCGATTCAGCACATCTGTCTTTTAGTAACATAGAAAAGGTTTGTAATTTAAAGAAAAATTTTTCCAGTCTATTTCTTGGTGGTCAAGCAGGTGTTGTCAAGCAATTGCAATCCAATTTGGTATTGGGTGTGGAGGGAAATTACTCATATCATTTTAACCAATATGGTCAGGCACAATGTGATTGTGAATTTGAGCCCTCAGATAATGAGCCTCCTATTTATGAGGCATTTAATATGGTGAATCAAGAACAAGCATCCATTAGGGGTCGATTAGGCTATGCTATGCCTTTTAATATTCTTCCTTATGCCTCAGCGGGAGTAAGTTTTGCTAATTTAGGTATGGATTATAGTAATGAGGGTGGTAATACACACACGAGTTTAAGTTTTCAACCCGGTTGGTTGGTTGGTGGGTGGAGGCGTTGAGTGGGCGTATACGCTACAATGGATTGTGCGTTTAGAGTATTATTATGCGCAATATAATGAACTACAGATGCCTATGTATGAAGTATATGGTATAGAAGATCCCAATGGGCATGCGAATCTTAATGTCAGTACTAACAATATTAGAGCAGCCCTAAGTTATTGGTTTTAAAGTTCAGTAGCTTAGGAGGAATGCTATAATATTAAAAGTTAATCAATAAGGACTTTTCATATGTCATCTAAAAAACCAAGCTATCCTGCCGAGTTTATTAGAGGAATGCTTAAAACGGTCAATAAAATGGGTATAACAACCCTGGAATTGGCCCCTCCAACCAAAGACTTTGTTGAATTTTCATCGCATTGTAAAAAACCGGTCCTAGATATTGGATGTGGTTTTGGTGTTTCTTCTCTTGCCGCTTTAAATATGGGCGCTCGAGTCATCGCTTTCGATTTAGCTCAAGAGCATCTTCGGGTTCTAAAAGACAATACGCCGCCCGAACATACAGACCATTTAATCACAAAAGTAGGTCGATTTCCTGATGATCTGGATTTTGAGGCCAATTCTCTTTCTGCAGTTCACGCATCCATGATTTTGCATTTTTTAACTGGCGAAGACATCATGACTGGCCTTCAACAATGTTACGATTACTTGGAACCAGGGGGGCAGCTGTTTCTCGGTAATATGTCCCCTTATTTAGGAATATATGACACGAAAAAACTTTGCGCGGAATACGATAGCCGTATCACTCAAAATAAAAAATGGCCTGGTTATATTGCGCATATCCCATTTGTCAAAGAGGAATGGAGAAATCAATTGCCACCGTTCGCCCATTTTTTTAAAGTTGATACCGCTGTAAAGTTTGTTACAGAAGCTGGATTTGAAGTTGAAGTAGCCTATTATTACACACTAAACAGTATTCCACGGGAGTATATAACAAACGGTAAAGAGTACGTTGGGTTGCGAGCCTTAAAACGTTAAAATAAATACAGGATCATTAATGCTTTGCAGGCGTTCATGAACTCAGTATTGGCCCAAATATGAAGGTGATACTTAATCTAAATGAACGGCAATAGGTTATCTTAAGCTGTTTAGGAGACCGCTACTGGGGTGTTTATTCGTAAAAGCAGGTGCGGAATCCAGGTAAAATCAAATTTTTATTGATTTTGAGAAGGATTAATTTAAACTGAAAAACGAATTAACCAATCATGGTTAATTTTTAATCACAATCATCAAATACTCATGAAGTAAAACAGTTTTTACAGCAGAAACGCCGCTCTATCATCATTTTGGTGAAGTTTAAGGACAGACCCAACAAAAATAGCATTCATGCAGCCGCCCGATTCCCATCGTCGAAAAACACTGTAAATGAGTGTGTAGTGGATCTCGGGACGTCCTGATTCATCTTTTTCAATGGGCAGCTCTTTCCATTGGCAACCAATATACAAAAATTTCAGTATATTAACAAATGACTTGTATAATGATAGTTTGGATACAGGGCCCCGCTTACCAACAGTCAGGTGAGGCAAGACAAATTCCTCGAACTGTGTGACTTTCAATTCAGTGGGGATCCCTTGCTGTCGTTAACGTTTAGCCATTTCATCATCCCAAAGAATATAATTCTAGGCTATTCCGTTGAGGTGCGCTAAAATCTATATGTGCAGCAGGCTATAGAGAAATTCACAGGGTTAATTAAACCCACTACCAGTTGCCAGTCAGCGTCAGTAATTAAAAACCAACTACCTAACACTTTTTTTGCAGTCTGATACAGATGTGGAGCCAATTTTAGCTAAAATCAAGTTTCCAAGCCATGCGGTTTGTCTTCAGGATGCAAAAAGTTTAACAGTAATTGCCAAAGGAATTACCGATAAATCACTTTTTGATGATATAATGCAAGAAGGGTTTAAAAATCACCCAACGCTTTTGTTAAGTACTGATATGCGTGCCATTATGAATCCATCCAGAATGCAAGTTATCGGTGAACTAGCAGAACAATTTGCACTTCGATTGAAGCATTGTTGTCCTGATTGTTATTGCCCGGGTTTTGGTATTATCAAAACCAGTGGCGCGCTGCCTTGCAGCTTATGTCATACACCGAGTTCAATTTATGCTAACGAAGTATAGGGCTGTGCACGTTCCCAACATCAATATGAGCAACTTCGCCAAGATGGTAAGTACACAGTTGAGCCAAACTATTGTAATTATTGTAATCCATAAGTGGAAAGGCTGATGAGTTATATAACAGATGATATTGATAAGGTCGTTGAATGTTTGAAAGCAGGTCAAGTAGTTGCACTACCCACTGAAACTGTTTATGGGCTAGCAGCAGCATTTGATAATATTGAAGCTATTCAAGAAGTGTTTGCAATTAAAAAAAGACCTACCAACCATCCTTTAATTTTACATGTGTTACCCGAATGGAACTTATATCAATGGGTTGATGCTATATTACCTTTAGAACACGATTTAATTGCGCAATACTGGCCAGGCCCTTTAACCATGGTGTTTCCGACCAATACCAGTAAAATTAGTCCAGTCATTACCGGCGGTCAAACAACAGTTGCCATTAGAGCGCCCAATCATCCAGTGATGATGACAGTTTTAGAAAAACTCGGTAAACCATTAGTTGCACCATCCGCTAATCCTTTTGCCAAAATTAGTCCCACTATGGCCTCACATGTGTTAGACCATTTCCCTGATATTGATTTGCCGATATTAGAAGGGGGGCGTTGCCAAGTTGGATTAGAGTCGACCATAGTTAGAGTCAATAACCAACAAATTGAGGTGTTAAGACCTGGAACTATTCGTCTGGAAGATGCAACACTTGAATCTAATGATAAGGAGATTCGAGTCCCTGGTAAAATGGATAGACATTACCAACCGGCAAAACCACTTTATTATTTTACCCATGCAACTGAGCTTCCTGACTCATTACAAGATTTTTATGTGATGGGATTTAATGATAATCATTTCTCTTTGGATTATCGTTTTCCAGAGGATTGGAATCAGGCTTGTCATGAGTTTTATTATCAATTACAAGTAGCGGCTCAATCAGATAAAAAAGCTATCTTAATTGAGCTTCCTTCTTTTACAACACTAAAAGATAAGATAACTAGGGCAGGTCAACCCATCATTAAAAAAAAATGATTCAAATAAATTTAGTTTTATAAGACAGGTCCTAGGTGCGGTCGGTTTTTTTGTATCGATTCTTACAACTTATGTGCCACCATTGCAGGCCAATAGGCATAATTGAGAGTGTGCTTACAATATAATCCACACTTGCAGGGCTTGCAGCCAATTTTGCACTCATAATACCAGTACCCGCACAAAAGCCCAACGAGCTATCACTAAAGCTTAAAACATCGTTATCAACTATGGCATACAAGACATCATAGTGACAAAAACTTTTTTTTTGTTTAAAAAGCTGTATAATTATTATTTTTAATAATCAACTGGTTCGGAAATAATGCACAAAAAACAGTTTTTATCAAGCTTAGAAAATGCAGTATATGATGATATTGATGAACTTAATACAGATCAAATGCGATTGTGCAGTAACATAATATTGTTATTAGATGATAAAATTCCAGAACGCACAGATATAACAGCCGATCAGCACACAAGCATTTTGGATATGGTAAAAACATTGCTTATTTATAATGAGCGTTGTTCACAAGAAAAATGGCAGGAATTTTCAATTAAAATCGATAAGGTCTTATCAAATTCTTCCCAAATCACAACGTCTATTATCCCCGCTTATAGCTTACTAGCAGCACTATATTACATCAATGATATCATTGCTGGTTCAAGCGCAATGGGTCGTGGCAGCGAAGAGTCGATTATTCCTTCTGCTGAACATGGCGCTGTGCTGGTCGCCATGTTAGAGTCCATTTACTCAACAGAAACACCATCTGAAATTGCTGTATTCATTAATACTTGCCGCCATATTAAAAAAGGCGAGGCTCATCGAAAGTTGGTTCCTTTGTTATTTGACATTGTTGAAACGACTTATGCGAGTTTACTCGCTTGGAGAGTCTTAAATATTCGAAAAAAACAGGCAGAGGTCGATTTGTTTTACCATGAAGCAGCTGAATCATGCATGGCAAAAGGGGTTTTAAATATTTTAAAAGCCCTTCAAGATCTCCCCGCAGATTTTTTACAAATATTATCTGGTCAAATCATAGACAAGCGTATTGCAGAAAAGCTGCAAAAATGTAGTCAACAATCAATGATCGAGATTCAAGACACTAATGTGAGTCGACGATATCGCAGCGGCAATTCTGGGGCAGTATGGTTAGATATAAGAAGTAGGGGAATCATTGAAGAAGATTCAAAGCAGATTCCTGAAGCAGGGTTAGAGGAATCTCTCTCGCTTAAGCGCTATTGACATTGATTTGATTCTTTACAGTGGAATAATGGTGTTAGCTGCCCCTAGGCAATTACCTTAAGAATTTTATTTGACGAGCTCTTTCCTAGAATAAAATTGCACTTCACTTCTGAATTGGCGCAACATGCATAAAAACCCAAAGTATGAATCTGTTCATGCCTTGCTATATAGGTTTTTATGCCGGCGTCTAAGGCCTAGGAGGGGGGGGGGCGTCGGCAGGGGCGTCGGCTGGGTAATGTTCTTCTTTAAGCGAGTGTCTTAGCCACTTTCTAGCGAGATCAAGATCTTTTGGATCTCCTCCCTTATGATCATCATAATCGCGCACGC
>JAKFUY010000021.1 GCA_021732495.1 Legionellales bacterium
CATTAGACCACCCCGCTATTTATCTGTGTTTTATCTGGGTAATTTTTAATGGTAGTTTTACACTTTTGCAGCAAGGAAGCCTATGAGTACCTTGACCAGTCATATCCATTTGCACAATGCAGTAATGCAAAACAATCGTGAGAAAATGGAACTACAATTGTTAGAGATTGAAGACATTACACGCAATATCCAATTGAATGTCAGTGAGAAAGCACAATTACGCTATAAAACTGAAGGAAAGCTTTTACCGCGTGAGCGCTTGAGTTATTTATTAGATGCAGGAAGTCCCTTTTTAGAAATTGGTTTATTTGCAGCTCATCAAGTTTATGCTGATGCGGTTCCCGGTGCGGGGATGATTGCCGGCGTTGGTCAAATTCATGGCCGTGACTGCATGATTGTGATCAATGATTACACCGTCAAAGGCGGTACTTATTACCCTCTGACTGTCAAAAAACATCTTCGGGCCCAAGAAATTGCCAAAGAAAATCGCCTGCCTTGTATTTATCTGGTCGATTCAGGTGGTGCATTTTTACCCATGCAGGATGAGGTCTTTCCCGATAAAGAACATTTTGGCAGGATTTTTTATAATCAAGCCCAACTATCTGCACAAAACATTCCGCAAATTGCGGTGGTGATGGGTTCATGTACTGCAGGTGGTGCCTACGTTCCAGCCATGGCCGATCAGGTGATTATGGTTAAAGAACAAGCCACTATTTTTCTGGGGGGACCGCCTCTTGTCAAAGCGGCCACTGGTGAAATCATTGATGCTGAAAGTCTTGGTGGTGCCCAAGTTCACTGTGAACAATCTGGAGTTGCTGATTATATGGCAATTGATGATCAACATGCACTTGAACTGGCACGGGAGCTGGTGGCAAATCTCACCCCTCCTGCATCGATGTATCAATGGGACATCCATGCTCCTGCTCCACTGTACCCAGCAGATGAACTCAATGCCTTAGCTCCCACGGATCTCAAAAAACCAATCGATATTCATGAAATCATCGCTCGCATTGTCGATGGCTCGTCATTTTCTGAATTTAAAGCCTTATTTGGTAAAACACTGGTTTGTGGATTCGGTAAAATTTATGGATTACCTGTGGGCATTATTGCGAACAATGGTGTTTTGTTTGCCGAGTCTGCACAAAAAGCTGCGCATTTTATTCAGTTATGCACGCAAAACAAAACACCTTTGCTATTTTTACAAAATATCACAGGCTTTATGGTAGGCCAAAAATATGAAGCATCGGGGATTGCCAAACACGGTGCCAAAATGGTTGCCGCTGTTGCCAATGCCGCCGTTCCCAAGTTAACGTTGATGATTGGTGGCAGTTTTGGTGCTGGGAATTACGCCATGTGTGGACGTGCTTATAATCCACGTTTTCTATGGTCCTGGCCTACTAGTCGCATTAGTGTTATGGGGGGCGAGCAAGCAGCACAAGTGTTATCCCAAATCAAACGAGATAAACTAAAAAAAGAAGGCCAGGAATGGCCAGAGGAACAACAAGAACAATTTAAAGCACAATTGCGGGAGCAATACGAAACGCAAGGGCACCCTTATTATGCCAGCGCCCGGCTTTGGGATGATGGCATTATTGCCCCCAAAGACACCCGTAAGATTTTAGCCTATAGCCTAAAAATCTGCATGAACCAGATGTTTCCTGATAGTCAATATGGCGTATGGCGGATGTAACATGATCATCACAAGTATTAATAATAATGTTCTATCCATTTGTTTAAATCGCATTGAAAAACATAATGCTTTTAGTAGCGCCTTGCTTACTGACCTGCATGAAGCGATTTTACGAGGCATTGCCAATGCTGCTGTAAAAGCCATCATTTTGCAGGCCAATGGTCGATTTTTTTCTTCCGGTGCTGATTTAGCCGAAATGCAAGCTGCAGCAAATCTTCCCATGCCAGATAATATTGCACATGCAAAGCAACTGTCTGATACCCTAGCCACTTGGCATCAAAGCCCAAAGCCTACACTGTGTGTCGTGCAAGGCTCAGCGTTTGGAGGGGCCTTGGGGTTTATTGCGGCAAGTGATGTCGCCATTGCCGTGCCAAACGCCACATTTTGTTTTTCAGAGGCAAAATTAGGTCTTATTCCGGCAGTGATTAGCCCCTATGTTTTAGAAGTGATGGGACTTAAAATGACGAAACGCTTGTTTTTAAGTGCCGAAATATTTACCGCAGATCATGCGCTACAATATCAATTGATTGATGCTATTGTCTCGAAAAATGAACTTAAAAACTACACTGAGCACTGTACCCAATCCTGGACACAATTGCCTGCAGAAACGCTAAGTGCGATTAAAAGCTGGTTGGCAAACATACATGACCAACCCATTACTGAAGCCTTGCAGCTTCACACCGCAGAACAATTGGCGAAGATGAGAACCCATCCGATTGCTCAACAAAAATTACAGGAATTTTTAAAATCCAAAAATACCTAATCCCACTTTTATTAAGGAATTACGCTGATGTTTAAAAAAGTACTTATCGCCAATCGAGGTGAAATAGCGGTGCGTATCATCAAAACCTTAAATAAAATGGGGATAGCAAGTGTTGCTATCTACTCAGAAGCGGACCGATTTAGTCCTCACGTCAAAATGGCCACTCAAGCCTATTGTGTAGGACCTGCTGCACCACTGGAGAGCTATCTCAATATTGCAAAAATCATCGAAGTCGCCCAAAAAAGTAACGCATGCGCCATCCATCCTGGCTATGGCTTTTTATCTGAAAATCCAGAGTTTGCAGAAATTTGTGAAAAGCTTCACATCCAATTTATTGGTCCGAATAGTCAAGCCATGAGGGATGTGGGCTCTAAACAACTTGCAAAACAGATGCTTGAACATACGCAAGTACCGCTTATCCCTGGCTTTAATCCGCCCTCACCCAGTGATGATGCGCTCACACAAGCGGCCCATGAAATGGGGTTCCCTGTGGTACTGAAAGCCACTCACGGTGGTGGCGGGAAAGGCTTGAAGATCGTTTATCATGCCCAAGATTTTCAATATGCCATGGCATCGGCTCGTCGAGAAGCTAAAAGTTATTTTAATAACGATGAGTTACTTTTAGAGAAACTGATAGAACACCCCAGACATTTGGAAGTTCAAATTCTAGGTGATCACCATGGCCACATCATTCATCTATTTGAACGCGATTGTTCGGTACAACGTCGTCAGCAAAAAATCATTGAAGAAGCACCCGCTATCAAACTATCTCCCACAACGCGTCAAAAATTGTATCAGTATGCCTTGGAAGTCGCTAAAACTTTCTCTTACACGAATGCCGGCACCGTTGAATTTTTATTGGCAGGAGAAGACACCCTGTACTTTATGGAAATGAATGCACGGCTGCAAGTTGAACACCCTATCACTGAAATGATAACCGGCCTTGATTTGGTCGAATGGCAAATTCGGATTGCAAGTGGGGAAGAACTTTCTATTGAACAACCATTAGTACCCAATGGTCACGCCATTGAATGTCGAATTTGTGCTGAACAGCCACAGCAGGACTTTCGACCTAGCCAAGGCCAAATCAAAATGCTTCAATGGCCACAAACCTCACAGACAAAACGCATTGATACTGGTATTGAAAATCATCAACGCATTGAAAGTCATTACGACTCATTGTTGGCAAAAGCCATTTGCTGGCAACCCGACCGAACGCAAGCAGCACGATTAATGCAACACATGCTCGATGAAACCCAAATTCTTGGTATTGAGACCAATGTTGCTTATCTCAATACCCTTTTAGAAAACCCCCGTTGGCTTAAAGGTGCCGTCCCTATCGACTTTCTCAGTCAATATCAAACACCTCTAGCTGAAAAACTGTCTTTGTCAGCAATTGCCGTGATGGATAGTATTCATTTTTGGAGTAAAAAACAGGCTCTACCTTTTGATTTATGCAATATGTCGATAACAGGCCCACAATTTTCTCCTCGAAGCGTCTTTATCGATGATGAAGAGATTTACTTTTCGGTTAGTTATAAACATCCAGGTAACGTTGCATTTAAAACCGATGGTGAAATCCAAGTGATAAACTATCAATACCAAGCACCTTGGGTCTATATCGACAATGGTCAAAACCAACAACACTATAAAGTTGAATTTAAAAACAACGAGTGGCTGATTTGCGACCAACAGCAACAATACCGCGTTGAAACCAAAATGAAACAGCGCTTGCATTCCAGAGCCAATCCAACTCAAGATGGTATTATTTCGCCGATGCCAGCTACTATTGTGGCTATTTTCAAGCTCAATGGTGATATCATGGTTGAAGGAGAGCCGTTAATGGTCTTGGAGGCCATGAAAATGGAACACACTATTTATGCCCCTTTCTCTGGTACGATAAAACAAATATTCTATACAATCGGGCAACAGGTTCAAGAAGGACAACAATTGTTAGAACTCACTGAAAAAAGTGATTCATAATGAGCAAGTCGCCAGATGTATTCATTTATGAGGTAGGACCACGAGATGGTTTGCAAAATGAATCCGAATTTGTATCAACAGCTTCTAAAATTGAACTTATCAATCAGTTGTCAACCGCAGGGTTGCAACATATTGAAGTCACCAGTTTTGTTAATCCCCAACGCATTCCACAACTGGCCGATCATCTCGAAGTCTATCAAGGCATTTATAAAAACCCTCATGTCAATTATTCTGCTCTAGTCCCCAACACCAAGGGAATGGAAAAAGCACTACAAGCCAAGGTGCAAACCATTGCAATATTTACCGCAGCAAGTGAAACTTTTAATTTTCGCAATATCTCATGTGGCATCAAAGAGAGTTTAGAGCGCTTTAAACCGGTAGTGGAAATGGCGCATGAAAATAAAATACCCATTCGTGCTTATGTATCTTGTGCTTTAGGATGTCCCTATGAAGGACATATTGATCCCAAGCAAGTGCTCGATGTGGCATTGCAACTTCAAGCTTTACAGGTCACTGAAATCAGTTTTGGTGATACCATAGGGGTCGGTACGCCCAAACAAACACAACAATTATTACAATGCCTCCTTCAAGCATTTTCACCTGAATTTATTTGTATGCACTTTCATGATACCTATGGCCAAGCCGTTGCCAATGTTTATGCTTCGCTTGAGCATGACATCCGTAAATTTGACAGCTCTCTCGCAGGTTTAGGCGGCTGTCCTTATGCGAGAGGCGCCTCTGGTAACTTAGCCACTGAAGATTTGCTTTATTTGATGCATGGCATGGGATTAGAGACAGGTGTCGATATTTATAAGATTGTCCAACTGGGTGCAAAGATTTGTAAGCTCCTGCAACGCCCTAATTCTTCTAAAGTTGGTCGTGCATTATGGGTCGAGCCTTGACAATCTCCTCTAGCATGCTTACGATTCAATACTTAAGTCTTTAATAAAAAATTCAATGTCGATACACCGTATTCGTAAATTGGTCAGTGAACAACTTGACGATGTAAACCAAACTATTCAACAACACATTATTTTTGAGCATCCACTCATTGCAGAGATGACCCAACATCTGTTAAATGGTGGTGGAAAACAACTGCGTCCTTTGCTGACGCTATTAATTTGCAAGGCATTCAATTATCAAGGCAAGCATCATATTGCATTGGCAGCAATGATAGAGTTTTTTCATACTGCCACTTTATTACATGATGATGTCATTGACGAATCAAAATTAAGGCGCGGGCG
>JAKFUY010000205.1 GCA_021732495.1 Legionellales bacterium
ACTTAAATATAAATAAAATTTCATTGAATTTTAACCCTAGGATCAATTAAAAAATACATTACATCGGTTAACATCAGCCCAAGTAAATAAGCCAATGAGCCTATCATCACCATTGCTTTTACGACAATAAAATCTTGTTGGTTGATAGCTTTAATTAAATAATTCCCCAATCCCGGTATCGCAAAAAAAGATTCAAATAATACACTTCCCAAAAACAAGCTAGGCAATAGTACAATCAAGGATGTGGCCATAGGTAATAAGGCATTTCGCAATACATAAAAAACCATAATAAATCCCTCACGCAATCCATTTGCTTTAGCTGTAGTCACATAAGCCTGCTCTACTTCTTCCATGAATAAAGTTCGGTACCAACGTGCGCCTGAACCTAGCCCAGAAAATATATGAACTAAAATAGGCAATATTACAAAATATATTGCACTGATACCGGTCTCATAGCCAGAAACCGGGAACCACTTCCAAAGAAAAGCCATATAATACTGAGCGAAAATAATATAAAACAAAGTCGATATCGATAACAAACAAATGGTGGCAATTAAACCCATTTGATTTAAATGGGTTTGACGGAAATATACCCATATCATCGCCACCAAAATATTGATAAATTCACCAAAGATAAATCCGGGTAATGCAATGGCTAGGCTTGGAATCACTCGATTTTTAATTTCTGCGTTAACAGACTCACCACTCAGAGCAATACCAAAATCCCCTCTCAATAACTGATTGGTTTGTTGGAAAAATATTGTTTTAATTATTTGCTCAACACCTTGGGCTGATGCATTATAAAATAAAGGCTTATCTAAACCATAACTTTTCTTCCAATTGAGAATTTCTGTGGCGGTCACATATTTTTGTCCTAAATGCGAACGAGCGATATCATCTGGTGAATTCACCACAAAAAATAACATAAATGTTAAAATATGCACGACAAATAATATTGGAAAAAACCAAAGTAATTTTTTTCTTAGTAATGGAAATAACATCATCACCTCTAAAATGGCGTTCTTTTGGGTTTGCGGTGTCTACTTCTCAAGTTCTCAATCATAAAAGGATAAATGAATACGAAAGCGATAGCCGCGAAAAATACAATAATCCAAAGCGCTGGTCGGTTCCAGTCTTGCCAGGATTGCTGCCTTTGTTTTACATCAAGCCGGAAATATTTTAATAATCCCGACGAAAAACTTTCAAATGATTGTGCAGAAAACCAATGATTAACCAAGTAAAAATTTTGAGCATGCATCCCCCATGCCCAAACCGCTTGTCGTTGTAAGATTTGAACCATATTTTTGATGACCATGTTTTTTTCTGGGCCATCAGCTAATAATTGATATTTTTCATATAAGTGATCATATTCTGAATCTTTGAAATTTGCCCAGTTAGGCCCACCAAGATGGGCTTGTTGATTAGGTCCGTAAAACAACATTAAGAAGTTCTCGGCATCAGGGTAATCGGCACCCCATGTGAAAAAAAACAGTTGGGTCTTTCCCGATAGCATTTTTTTAGTAAAGCGATTGGTATCATATTCTCGTATATTGAGTTGAATACCCAATTGATTCATTTGTTTGCGAAACCAACTAAAATAGGCTTTTTCCTCAGGTAACCCATGAGAGGCTTGATCAAAATTTAAAATCAAATGATGACCTGTTTGGGGATTGATTCCATTTGGGTAGCCTGCTTCAGCCAATAGTTTTCGAGCTTCAGCCAAGCTTTTTTTTACTTTTTTTTCATCGACCATCTGATACAACACCTTATTAAAATCCATATCAGTTTGTAAATAATGAGAAAGATTAGGAGGAATTGGGCTTTCAGAGACGACTCCTCGTCCATTTCTAAAAATCGTTCGATATTCATCAAAATCATACGCAATAGAGATAGCCTGTCGTAATTTCATATTGGCCGCTGAATAACCGCCGACAACGGGATCTAGAAAATTAAATACAATACCACTTGAATAACTTGAAGGTTCTTGGGTCAATTTGACCTGGTGATTCAAAAGCGTATCCGCTAGAATATATTTGCCATTGGGTTGAATTTGAATATTACTTTGAAAGCTTTCTGAAGGAATATTGGAGTAGTCATAATAACCTTGTAAGAACTTATTCCATCTAGGAATATTTTCTTTTTCAATATTAAAAACATGCTCATCAATAATAGGTACTTTTTTCAAACCATCAGGGAATTGAAAATAATCTGGACGATAATGAGGATTTTTGAGTAAAGTAATTTTCTGCGGATTAGGTTTGGAAAAAAACATATAAGGACCTGTTCCAATCGAATAGGTCCCCCACCGGTTGTTATGAGGGTACAAATGATGATAGACATCAATTTCCCATGGCATAGGTGTGAAAAAAGTCATAGCCGTCCAATAGAGCCACTGCGTATAGTGCCCTTTAATTGTAATTTGCAAAGTATATTTATTTAAAGCCCGAACACCTGCGATAGTATCTGCCCGTAAATCATGCCACTCCCCTTTAACAACCGTCTTAGAATGTTGATACTTGGAAAAACCATCAATATATTTATTTAAAATACTCGAAAATGGTGAGTGGGAGTCTAACTGTGCAATCCGCTTAATTTGATAGACAAAATCATCAGCTACCACCTCACGTTTAAAGTGATTACAATCTTGAATATGGAGAATCTTACAAAAACCAGGATGCGGTTGATAATAAAGATGGGGTTTTATAGGAATATTATAAACGGTATAGGCCGGGGGTAACTTTGTGTTTAATGCGATAGAATGCATTTGTTTATCATAAAACTTTATCGTAGGCATCGATGCAGCAATCAAAGGTTCTAGCTTTTGAGGATTGCTTTGATAAGCAACGGTGTACAAGGGTTCATATATTTGTGACAAAATAAAAAATTTTTCGGCTTCATAACTCAGAATCGGATCAAGGTTTTCAGGATATTCAGTCAGATGATTATAAGAAATTAGTTTTGAATCATCACTGTTTTTATAGGGACAATTTAAAGGAACACTCAGGGCTTGATGGCTAAACAAAAAGCTGAAAATAACATTAAGTATCTTCATGAAAGTATGTAAAAAATCCTTTTAAATTCTTTCTTTAAACTATCACATCATCCAGAATATATCTATAGAACTATATTCTTTAAAACATTTTCAGTTATACTTGTAAAAACAACTTTCAAGCATTTAATTTTATGAATACAGCTCCGATGTTTGACCCAGAAATTCTTAATGAAGTTATCTCGCTTGTGATAGAAAAAATGGAATCCCACAAAAAACGCTGTGAATCCATTGCCGCCTCTATTGAACAACCAGTCACCCAAAATAAATTACGATTATCTTTTCAGAAGTTCTACAATCATTATCAATTGCTTTGCAATGAATTAATTGCCACTGCCAATCTTATGATTCAATACGATGAACTCCGCGACAAGGACTTGGAGTTTTTTAAAGCATTTTCTGATGAAATCAAGGATAAAAAAAATGCTGAAGCCCTCTATGCCGATTATGCCAATCTGATTAAAGGAATTAATGAGAAATATACCGCGTTTTACGAGTTCTTAGATATGTTATTTACAAGCAATTATAAAGACTTATTTGCAATCCAATTTTCTAGACGGGAGCCTGCAGAATTCATTGCTGATCTTATACAAATCAACGAGCAATTTCTTGCAAAAATAGAGTTCCTCAACTCTCATGTTTTTCAACTTAAAGCTTTTATTGATAGTTTTCAATACTCACGTATTCTCATTAAGCGCTTAAAAACCAAGGTCAAACAGAGTGACTAAGAATCATTTTTGATCTTGACAACACAATGTCTTCATTTATGATTTAAAGCTAATTTTTTGAGATAAAACAATAAGATGACTGCTTTATCTCTTATCACTACTTGAGACCCTCATCATGAAAATTTTTGCAGTCCCTTACCACCCAAACCACATTAATCCAGTATTCATCCAAGCCTTTAGTAATTTGTCACGTATTTTAAAACGACTTAACGTCGAACTTATTATTATTGATTGTCGATTTGACGGTGATGCGCATTTAGAACAAAAAATTAAAGCTATTCTATCTTGGGTGGATGGCCTTATTTTTATCGATAACCCCTATAATCTTAATCCAGAAATCTACAGCCAGCCAGCTGGTAGCAGAAAAAATATCGATCCTTATCCTGAAAGCTTTCATTTCACAAAATCAATGATTGACCAAGCTCAAGAAATGAAGATTCCTATTCTAGGCCTTGGTGAAGGAGCATGGCACCTCAATGTAGCCAAAGGTGGCTCTCTTCAACTTCACCCGACACAAAAAGGTCGCAATAAGCAATCTCTCGATGGTCGAGTGTCTCATCCAATAACGGTTAGACCCAATACCGTTTTGCACAGTATTTTCAAATCTGATGAAGTACGCGTCAACAGCCCCCGGTACAGTTACAATTCGATTGAAAAGTTAGGTCGAGACCTGCGCATGTCGGCAAGTGCTGCAGGCGGTGTAATTGAAGCCATTGAAGCAGATGATGACTCTTTCTGTTTGGGTGTGCAATTCCATCCTGAGTATCTCATTTGTGGCGATGTCGAGGATGGTTTTGTATCCAGAAGTGAGATTCGCACCCATTATCAATTATTTAAGAAAATGGCGGAGGCTGCAGAAAGCCTGCAAGAAACGCGCCCCCTCAATAGACTGGAAGAACAACAAAAAGAGCGCACGCTTATTTTTCACCAGAAGAACACGGATGCATTAACGAATACGTCAGCAGGATACGGATATTTCAAATTAGGCTAATCAATTCCACTTCAGTGATAACGGGAACGCCTAACGCCACAGCCTTGTCATATTTAGAACCCGGACTATCTCCTACGATAAGGTAGTCCGTTTTTTTCGACACTGAACTACTAATTTTAGCACCCAACTGCTCTAATTTTGACTTGGCATCTTCGCGTGATAGTTGAGATAAACTTCCTGTTAGTACAACCGTCTTATCATAAAACATCGAATGGGTGTCCACTACTATCGATTGCGTTTGCCACTCGACCCCACAATGAATAAGCTTCATGCAGGTTTGCCAATGATTGGTATCATTAAAATAATCAGTAACTGCTTTTGAAGCAACAGGTCCAATATCGGATAAAGCCAGCAAATCCTCTTCTTTGGCTTCTTTTAAGGATTCAAAATCCTGGTAATGTAAAGCAAGTGTTTTTGCTCCCACTTCTCCAATTTCTCGTATACCCAAGGCGTAAATCAGTTTATGAAATAAGGTTTTTTTACTCTGGTTGAGGGCCATAATAATATTTTCAACTGATTTCTTAGCCATCCTTGGCAATGATAACCATTGTACCGTTGAAATAAAGTATATATCGGCCACATCATGCACCCATTGACGCTCAACCAATGCCATAATCAGCTGCTCACCAATACCTTCTATATTCATGGCCTTACGCGAGACAAAGTGCTTTAAAGCCCCCACCAATTGTGAAGAACAACTTAAACCGGCGCTACAACGCGCAACAATTCCGTGTTCGTCATGAAGTACACACGCGCCACAGTTTGGACACACTGAGGGAAAGATAATTTCCGAAATTTGGTCTCGTTTTTCTAATACCACTTGAACAATTTCCGGAATCACATCTCCTGCGCGACGAATCACAACCACATCACCAATATGAATGTCTTTGCGTTGTA
>JAKFUY010000076.1 GCA_021732495.1 Legionellales bacterium
AGTGCTGGAATGAGGGTGTGGCTAGAGCAAAAGACCTTACAGATGGTTATCAATGGGAGCGCTAGTAGACAAGAATTAGCTGAATTGTTTGATATAGTTTGCACTCAGGATGTAAGCATATTTTCTAAAGATATTGAAGCTCAGTTGATGGGACTTTTGCAAGGGGCAGGAAAATCCAGTGCAAGTATCAGTGATATTGAAGATTTAGTAAAACCCCCTCGAGTTCCTCAAATAAAAAAAACAACGCCTATAGATCATCGATTATCTAGTATTCATGGTCAATTAGATGAAGTTTTTTATAATGCTATCATGCATATTGAGGCTTATGCTTCAGAATTGTCTATTGATGCACAAGGTTGCTCTGGATGCCGTGCGCAATCTTGCGCTGGTGGTGATGGGGTTGATACTGGCTGTCCTAGTGGAAAGCAAATTAATACCATTAATGGCATCTTGCAACGTTTAGGTCAAATTAAGGATAATATTTTAAGCAAAACCCAATGGCAAATTTTAAGAGAAGCTTTTGAAGTACAAATTAAAGAATCTCCCTTTATCGCTTACACAGGAGCAGCATGTCCTGCACCTTGCCAAGATGCTTGTACCGAAAGCATTCCTAATAAAGGTGGAATTAAAGGAAGTAAGGCAATTGGAGAACCTGTTCATATCAAAGATATTGAATATCATCTATATCACTTAGGGCGAGCGTTAGGTTGGTTTACTGCTCAAAAACAATTTAGCCATGAAGAGCAACTCGCTTTATTTGGAGGTCGACCCCATGCCTATCAACATTATTTAAGTTTAATGAAATCTTTTAACCCAGTGTTTGATACACCTAAAAGAAAAATAGCGGGTAAAAAATTGGTGATCGTTGGTTCAGGACCTGCTGCAATGCAAATTGCTTATGAGGGGCTTCGCGATGGTTTTTCTGTTGAAATGTATGAACGCTCAGATAAACCAGGTGGGTTATTGTTTGATGGAATACCATCACATAAGTTTGATAAGTCATTTATTATCGAGGACTTTCACAATTTACAAATGATGGGATTAGAATTATATCTTAATCATGAAGTCCATTATGATAACGGTAAACAAGCATTTTATTCTCATGCAAGATGTATTGCTCAGGCAAATGATGAACGATGTCATGTGGTATTATGTTTGGGGGCTGGTAAACCAGTCGCATTAGCATCTGAGGTTATGCCTGAAATACATCAAGATAAAATCATTCAAGCTGTAGATTTGTTGAAAGCCAAAAATGATGTTGCACATGCTTTAACCCTTGCCCCTAAACAGGATAAAGAAGCTTTGATTGCTTCGATACTTGGAAAAATGGATACAAGAGGTAAAAAAATTGTGGTTGTTGGAGGCGGTGATACAGCTCAAGATGTAATACGTTGGGTGGCTAGATATTTTAATGATGAAAAAGCGGAGTCATTGGGTCAGTTGAATATTTTGATCAGAGGTTTACCTGTTATAGAGCGTGGCATGTTAGATGCTTATCCAGCTGCCTCAAAAGCACCTAGTAAAGAAAATGCACTTAAAGACATGGAAGTAGAATTTGTCGCTGGAGATACACATCATAGTGTGTTTCCGACTAAGATTGATGTTGATGAGGCCACAGGCCAACTTACAGTTAACCTTGCTCAAGTTAATTATCGTTATCAAGGTCAAATTGAAGCATGTGCGGATCTAGCTAAATTAGATTGCTTAGTACCCAGAGAATTAAAGCCTAGAGAAAAACCAGAAGTTAAACCACCTATTGAAAATGTTGATATGGTGATATTGGCCATGGGATTTTTGGGAAGAAAAAGTATTACTCTAGCCAATCAAGTTGAAGAAGCTTGTTTAACTAATGTATCTTTTGCAGGGGATATTGCCCAAACCAAGGCTAAAATTATTGTTGGCGCCCAAGCCAGTGCGCATGAGACTTATCAAAATAGAATCAAACCGATATTAGGATTTAGTAAGGTTCATGTTGCACAAAGCTTTTTTGTTTCATCCCCCTTGAAGCCTAGTCCAAGTGAGTTAAGTCAACTCAGTCTAAAAAGAATATAAGGCACCTAAAAAAAGGGGGATTCTATCCCCCAATTTCCATTCTAGCCTGAATTCCCAAACACTCATAATGGGGTGCAAAACTGAGTGATATGATCGCCTTAAATACGACATCGCTTGAGATGCTGTTAATAAAGTTGTGCCCAACCGATAACCATGAATTAAAAATGATTTAAATTTAAGGCATCTTTCTTGTCAAAGGACTTCTTTTGTCCTCGAGAAATCTAAAATTTAATTGGTGCTACAAATTAATTCACCAGGAGCTTCTGATAAATTTGATTTTTCCTTTTTTTAGACTATAGCTATAGTATACAATCCTAATCAAGATAATCATGAAGCTCACCAACTGGGTAGTGATCACAGGGCCTCCTTCTTCTGGCAAAACCAGTTTAATAAATGCCTTATCTGATAAAGGCTTTAGTGTTTATCCAGAGGTAGCAAGAGAAATTATTGAAGACGATGAACAGCGCCATCATTACGCTAGAGACAGCCTTGTGCTTCAAAGAGATATATTAGCCATCACGTTACGAAGAGAACATCTATTATCAGTTGATAAAAGAGTGTTTTTTGACAGGGCCATACCTGACAGCATTGCTTATTTCTTGTTTCATCAATTTGATCCGAAGGTGGCTATTCGTGCTTCTCAATTAAGACGATATGCAAAGGTTTTTTATTGCGAAGGGTTGCCTGTGGTAAGAGATGGTTTGCGTTTGGAAAATGACAAGATTGCCCAAACATTGGGGACCTATATTGTCAAGGCTTATGAAGACCAGGGGTATACATTAAACTATTTACCACCGGTATCTATTAGTCATCGCTTAGAAATGATTTTAGATGGGTTGAAATAATTAATAATGGAAAAACCATATCAGCATATGCATACAAAAAAAATATTAATCATCAATACGGGTGGAACTATTTCTAGTGTCAGAACACCAAAAGGTTTCGCCCCATTACTAGGCCACTTGGAAGCTGTATTACCAAAATTATTGGCTTTGCAGCATCCTGATATGCCTGAATATACGATTCATGAATACAATCCTTTATTGGATTCATCGAACATGACTTTAAAGGAATGGAATCAAATTGGTTTGGATATCTTAAAAAACTATGATCGATATGATGGGTTTGTGGTTTTACATGGAACAGATACCATGGCATATACAGCTTCTGCTTTATCTTTTATGTTGGAAAATTTAGGTAAACCGGTGATACTCACCGGTTCACAAATTCCTCTTACAGAAGTTCGAAATGATGCTGTAGATAATTTAGCAAGTTCTTTGTGGCTATGCGCGCATGCAGAATTGCATGAAGTATGTATTTATTTCGATCACAAATTATTAAGAGGCAATCGCGCTCGGAAAGTCAGCGCTCAGTCAATGACGGCATTTGATTCTCCTAACTATCCGAAACTTGCTGATATTGGTATTCACCTTAAATTAAAAAAAGAATATTGTTTAACCAAACCCAAAAACAAATTACAACTACAAACCTTATCCCCGCACTTTATAGCTAATTTTCGTTTATTCCCTGGTTTTTCAACCGATGTTATTAAATTTATTCTACATCAACCAGTGGAGGGTTTGATTCTAGAAAGCTATGGCAGTGGCAATGCTCAAAGCAACTCACCTGAGTTTATTGAGATTTTGATGCAAGCCCATCGTAATGGGGTTGTTTTGATCAACTGCACGCAATGCTTACATGGTCAGGTCGAAATGGACCAATACGAAACTGGGCATGGATTACAACAAGCAGGAATGATAAGTGCTTTTGATATGACCCCCGAAGCAGCTCATTGTAAGTTATTGTATTTATTATCCAAATATCCAGATATCCAAGATGTACGAACATATATGAAAGAGAATCTTAGGGGGGAGATGACGATCTCTGCATGAAAATAAATATTTTAAATTTGTGATAACATGCAGCCTAAGAATACTCGCCGTGTAATACGTTTTCTGATATAATCATAAGCTTAATTCAGGAAAAGCATTGCACTTCGAGGATATGAATGACTCTAGCAACCACTTACGATTCAAGTAATATTAAGGTTTTAAAAGGCTTAGATGCTGTTCGAAAAAGACCAGGAATGTACATCGGTGATACTGATGACGGAACCGGTCTGCATCATATGGTCTTTGAAGTTGTCGACAACTCTATCGACGAGGCTTTAGCGGGATATTGTAAAACTATTACCGTTACTATCCATGCTGATGATGGCGTCACCATTTGTGATGACGGTCGAGGCATCCCAGTAGATATGCATGAAGAAGAAGGGCGCTCGGCTGCTGAAGTCATTATGACCATTCTTCATGCTGGCGGTAAGTTTGATGATAGCTCCTACCAAGTTTCGGGTGGGCTGCATGGCGTTGGTGTATCTGTTGTCAATGCCTTATCTTCTGAATTGCGGTTGACTGTTTTTAGAAATAAAAAAATATACCAACAATCGTATCATGATGGTGTTCCTTTAGCGCCTTTATCTGAATCGGGTCAAAGTGATAAAACAGGCACACAGGTTTATTTTCAACCCAGTACAGAAGTATTTTCAAATATTGTCTTCCATTATGATATTTTAGCTAAAAGATTGCGTGAATTGTCATTTCTTAACCCTGGCGTAATCATTCATTTAAAAGACGAGCGAAATGAAAAAGAAGATAGCTTCTGTTACGAAGGCGGTATTTCTGCCTTCGTTGAGCATCTCAATAAAAATAAAACCCCTATCATTCCTCAAGTATTTTCTACTTCAGGTGAAAAAGATGGGGTCCAAGTAGACTTTGCTTTGCAATGGAATGATTCGTATCAAGAAAATTTCTATTGTTTTACCAATACCATCCCTCAAAAAGATGGGGGCACGCATCTGGCAGGCTTTAGAGCCGCCTTAACCCGCACCTTAAACACGTATATCGAACAAGAAGGGATTGGGAAAAAAGCAAAAATCGATACCATTGGGGATGATGCTCGTGAAGGATTAACCGCGGTGTTATCCGTTAAAGTTCGCGACCCTAAATTCTCCTCGCAAACCAAAGACAAGCTTGTTTCTTCAGAAGTCAAATCTGCGGTCGAATCGATAGTAGGTGATAAACTACACGATTATTTACTCGAAAATCCGAGTATTGCAAAAGCAATTGTAAATAAAATGCTTGAAGCGGCGCGTGCTCGAGAAGCCGCCCGTCGTGCACGTGATATGACACGGCGCAAAGGAGCTTTAGATATTGCAGGTCTTCCTGGAAAACTTGCAGATTGTCGTGAAAAAGATCCTGCAAAAAGTGAATTATATCTCGTCGAGGGAGATTCTGCGGGTGGTTCTGCAAAACAAGGCCGAGATCGACATTTTCAAGCTATTTTGCCCTTGAAAGGTAAAATACTTAATGTTGAGAAAGCCCGATTTGATAAAATGCTGGCTTCTCAAGAAGTTGCCACATTAATCACGGCTTTAGGTTGTGGCATCGGCTCTGGAGAGTACAATCCGGACAAAACCCGATATCACCGTATTATTATCATGACCGATGCCGACGTCGATGGATCACATATTCGAACCTTGCTCTTAACATTTTTCTATCGTCAAATGCCAGAATTATTAAGCCGCGGCTA
>JAKFUY010000136.1 GCA_021732495.1 Legionellales bacterium
CACCTATTCAATGGCTTAAATATCTATCAAGGTCAAATTACCTGTGAGCCTGTGGCACAAGCATTGGGTGAAGGCTATGTGCCAGCAAGAATAGTAGGGTAAATACCTCATTATGCTTAGATAAAATTGAACTTGGTTTTTCTTTAACTTATGGATGTAGTCCACCCTTATTTGTCTCAATCGGGTCGGGCTCTACATTAGCTTTTTTATCTTCATTGTTTAAAACTAATGTTTGTGAAACTGTTTCAGTAGCATTTTTGGGAATACGGTCTGCAGCAACAACAATAACCTCATTAGTATCTGGGGCTGAGCTATGACCGAGTTCTTTTCCTATTACTGCCACGCTGTCTGCTACTGTCACGCTGTCTGCAGCATTTTCTTCTATTGAAGGAGTTATGACTTTTGGAGCTTGCTGACTACCAAGAGAAATAACGCCTAATCCAACACCTGAACCAACAGCTGCAGCTAGAATGCCCGCACCTACAGTTAATTTACCAGCAGTGGCGACACCTATGCCTATTTTTGCTAGCAAACCACCGAGGAATTGTGCTAGACCAGGAATTGGTGCAAAGGCCAATGCAATACCGAGAACAAACAGAGTTAAGCCGAAAATTTTGGCTGTCAGTGAGGTTTCATTAAGTTTATTTGTTTTCTCATTAAACTTTTCCATATTCTTCATATAATCTTCATGATCAACTACCGTCTGGGTGTTTTTAGGAAGATTGTTGCCCAGATTAGACCAATCTGCATCGTGCATATGTCGATGGTCTATCTGCATTGCTTCAAAATTCTCTTGGGTAATTTTCACTACTGCCCAGTTATATTTTTCCTTTGTACTTAAAGAGTGTGAATTGTCCTTTATTTGAGCTTTTATCAATTTAGGATCATTAATTTTAAGGTTCATAAAAGGAGAGAGCTCGCCGGAACCTCCAACCGGACTGTGTCTTTCGTCTGTCATTTCATTGACTTCGCCTACGTCAGATGGTTCGATACCAACCATTACCAAATCGTCATCCTTGTGAATGTACATGTGGCCCCATCTACCATTCTCTTCAGGATATTTAAGTCCGTTTTCTGACATAACAGGATAATCGGTGCCACCAATGGCTAAGTTAATCCCATAATGTTTAGATATCCCAAATAAAGCCCGGAAAGCATCAGCAATAGCTCCTAATACTCCAGATTTAGTTTCTGCTGGACTACCGTCAGCATCTATGCCGCCAGCACGGTGGGTAGCAAAAGCTCTAGAAGTAGCTTGTTTATTAGTTATAAACAAAAAAAACTCTTGTTTTTGTTCGGGTGTTAGCGCACTGAGATCAAACCTAACTCGACCACCGTGAATAAAGTATTCCCCAATCTTATATTTATTACTCGGAATCTGACCATTTACCTTTAAGTCGCCTTTTTGTGCTGCTAATAAAACTCGAGCTAACGCTCTGGAATGTTCAGTTTTGTTCTTAAGGGTTGCTTCCAGGAACTTCAATCCAGTGACCTTTGGTTCTTGGGTATCTTGATTGTTAGACATGTTACACCTTCCTTAATTTAAATTTATTCAATTCTAGTATAGCCCAATTTCCTTAAGGGAATATGAAGAATTTAGTGTGCCAGGGTGCCCCCTCTAGAACCTCCTCATTTTTTATCGACAAAAAATGAAGTTTCCCAGAAATTATGGTGGCTCAATAATTAACTAATTTTATCATCAGTATATTTTTCTTTTTTAGCAAAATGAACAAAAAATTTTCAATAAAACTGCCCTTGCCTAAAAAGTGAATGAGTTCTTGTTTATAGTTAGTGTGTCAAAGTTTCTGTAAATTCAGGAAGGTCTAGAAAAGAATGCCATCCGTTAAGCTTCATGTGTATTTTCTGACGATAGACAAGAAGGTGAAACAAATGACTTTGAATGTGAATGACAACAAATTTTTAGAAATTGCGGAAATTATTTGTGAAGACGGATTGGGGGGAGATAAGGCCATTCAAATCATCATTAATCAAGCGATGCCAGTGTATTTAAACCGAAACAAGTAAAAACCAGAGTTGGGAAACTGAAACTATCCGTTCCTTAAACCCGTGATGGTCAATTCTACCCATTATTTCTTGAGAAGGGTTTACGTTCATAACGAGTTTTAAAAAATATCTTTAGCTGAAATGTATGTTCAAGGGGTTTCCAGACGTAAAGTGAATGCTATTTTATCTGAACTCAGTGGTTTTGTGGTGACAAGTTCTGAAGTTAGCGGGGCAATTAAAGAGCTTGATGAGCAACTTGATACTTTAAGAAAGAGAGACCTGGGTCATTATTTTTTATTTACTTCATGATGCTCGATATGTAAAGTTCGTGTTGGTGGTTGTATTCAAGATGCAGCGATACTTATCGCTTATGGAATTAATCTGGATGGCCGAAGAGAGATTTTAGGCGTATCTGTTGCATTGTCATAAGCAGAGGTTCATTGCAGAGGATTTTTAAAAAGTATGTGTGAAAGAAAACTTCATGGGATAAATGATTACCAGGGATGCGCATAAGAGGCTAAAGTGAATCAATACTAATGGCCATTGACACTGTACCCTTGTTTCTCAATCAGTTACGATGAAATACATCATTTTTTTTAAAAGGTACAACTACGAAACCTTCCCTTTCAACCCATTAATATTTTATTTTAGGCGGTTTATAAAGATTTTTTATCTTGCCATTTTTTAAAGCAAAGTTATAAAATGAAACGATGTTTTTTAAAATGAGTCTCTTATGCTTAGAGCTTGGTTATGGTTAGTTGTTTTTTCTGGTGCCAGTTTTGCTTTAGATTGTCATCCGAAAATAGATGAAACACAAAAGCAGTTTATTGTAGGTTATGGGTCATTAATTTTAGAAAGTTCTAAATACTCTACCTGTAAAAACATTGTAGGAAACAAGCCGATATGGTTAAAAGGATATCAACGTGGGTGGTTTGCCCATGGTCTATGGCATAATGGAAAACCAACTACTTTTTTAGGACTTAAGCATGATTTGAAAGCTGATCCTGTCAATGCGGTGTATTTTCAGGTTAAAGAGCTCAAACAGCTTTTTTTATTTGATGCGCGTGAGAAATGGTATTGTCGGGAGTTGGTGTCTCCAAAACAGCTAAAGGTTCTTTCTGGGAAAAAAGCACCCGCAGGTCAATATTGGGTCTATGTACAGCAACCCAAGCACTTTGGAACGCCGGATGCCCATCACCCTGTTTACCCCGAGTATGTTGGTATATTTATGCTGGGTTGTTATCAGATAGAAAAGCAATATCATGTCCCTGGGTTTGCTTTGCAATGTTTGCAACACACTCATCACTGGCCCTAATTGTAGGGTTTGATATGCTTATTTATTAATATTTTTTGTGTTATTTGATTTTTTTAAAATCCGTTTGTATAATTAAATTGCATCCAACAAAAAGGATTTTTAATATGAGATTAAGAAAATCATTAACAATGTTGTTAGCAGGTGGTGTGCTTGCACTGACTGGATGTTGTATGGATGATATGAGTTGCGGTGGCTCCAATTCTTATGTCCCAGTAAGTTCTTGCAATACTTGTAGTTCTTATACATGTAACGCACCCCGTGTGTCACGGTGCTGTAACTCATGCAATGTATGCGGGTATGATGGCAGTTATGCGTATACCAGTTGGTATTAGAAAAGATAAAAGTCCCTTCGCTTCTAGCGAGGGGATTTATTTGTTGTGATTCTGGCGTTCGATGGTGCAGGGTTCAGAAACATTGCCATCGCGACAAACGACTTCACCTTTCATGGTGATTTTTTCAACCCCGCCTTCCCAAAGACAACATCCTTTAAGTTTTTGTAAATCCATAATGGCATGGCGTGTGCTGTAACATTGAGAGATATAGCCATTTCTGCAGACATAACGTCCCATGGTGGTGTCTGAATAACTAATCCCGCCGTAACCTTGGCAACAACATGAGGAATCGGCATATGACTGTAAGGTGAGTAACATTAAGATAATGAATCTTTTGATATGCATGCGGACTCCGGTTTTATTATTCATAGCAAAAAACAAAAAAGCCCTGAAGTACAGGGCTAAAAAAATCAATAAAGTTTAAGAATTTTTTTCTGGTTTAGAAGCATCAGCAGTCTTTTTGTTGGGACGTTCCATCTTGTTAACTGCTTTTTTGCCGAAGTTTTCGGTGCCATTGGCCATGTTTTTAACGCCATGAACCATTTTGCTTACACCAGAATTTGCTGCATCAGCGACTTTGTTCATAGAATTCTGTACTGAATTCATTGAATTTTCCATTGTTTGATTTGCAGCAGCAAATGCAAAACCAGTTGCCAATAAAGATGCTAGTACGAATGTTTTTTTCATTTTACTCTCCATAGTTTTAATAATAAAAATTAGTATAGCTTATTTTTTTTTAAGAAGGGAAGAGAAGGATTGGAATTTATCAACAAGATGATAAAATGTGGTAATTTCCTTGTATGTTGAATTTTATGCAAAAAAAAATAGAAGAGCTTCGAAATACCATTCGAAGGTATGATCATTTTTATTATGGTCTTGACAATCCATTGGTACCTGATGCCGAATATGACAGAGTGATGCGGCAACTGATGGAAATTGAAGTAAGCCATCCTGAACTGATTACACCAGAATCCCCCACTCAAAGGGTAGGGCGCGCCAGTAGTTCTTCTTTAATGCCTATCGCGCATATTAAACCGATGTTGTCTTTAAATAATGTATTTGATGAAACAGAGTTAAACCAATTTTTAAAACGGATTGATGATAAGTTAGGAAGCAAAAAGGTCCTGGAGTTTGTCGCAGAACCTAAAATGGATGGGTTGGCTATCAATCTAACTTATCGAGATGGACGATTGGTATCTGCAGCAACTCGGGGTGATGGTGTAGTAGGGGAAGATGTAACAGCCAATGTTAAAACCATTTCTGCAGTTCCCTTAAAGCTTATCGGTGATGACATCCCGGAATGTATTGAAGTAAGGGGCGAAGTGTATATGTCTAAACAAGCACTTCATGCATTGAATGTGATGACCGAGAAACAAGGACAAAAGCCGTTTGCCAATCCTAGAAATGCTGCAGCTGGAAGTTTGAGGCAACTGAATCCTCAAATCACTGCCAAACGCGATCTTTCTATTTATATCTATGGTGTTGGCGCTTGCGAGGGTTTTGAATTGGCCGATAGTCACTGGCAACAGATGCAGCAACTGCAAGGGTTTGGTTTTCGTATCTCACCAGAAAACCAATTGGTGTCTGGTATTGAAGGTTGTTATCAGTTTTATCATCAAATCTTACAAAAAAGGTCTCAACTACCTTATGAGATTGATGGTGTGGTTTATAAGCTCAACGATATTGCTTTACAAGAACAAATGGGGTTTGTAGCAAAAGCGCCTCGTTTTGCATGTGCACATAAGTTTCCAGCATCTGAGGAAATGACCAAAATTTTACAAGTTGATTTTCAAGTTGGTCGTACTGGCGTTATAACCCCAGTTGCCCGTTTAGAGCCTGTCAGTGTCGGTGGGGTTGTGGTGAGCAATGCCACCTTACATAATATGTCTGAAATACAACGCAAAGACATTCATATTGGTGATGTGGTTGTGATTCGTCGCGCAGGAGATGTGATTCCGGAAATTGTTCAAGTGGTATTAGAAAAACGA
>JAKFUY010000127.1 GCA_021732495.1 Legionellales bacterium
GAAATAAATGAGCAATGGGTAACGAGACGGTATTTGGATATGGATGAATTTAATGAGTGGTTAATAGAAAAAGAACAAGCTAAAACAAACGTAATTGAAATAAACAAAATGACAAATTAAAAGGCTAGCTCGATAGGACGGATAAATGGGAATTTACAGCAAAAATTGGACTTGACCTAGTGCTTGTGCTATTATGTAATGTAAGTGCTAAAAATTATCCATTGGGGCATACCAAATAAGCTCCCAATGGCCCCTGGTATTGGAGACTTTCTGGGGGCAATTATCGTATCATCTTTTATTTTAAAAGTTTGAACGGATACGCTGAACTATTTTTTCCGAGTCAGTTTCTTGTGAAATGCAACAAAAAATGGTTCTGATAAATATTTTAAACCAGTGATTATCACGATGCTCGCTAAGTGTTGGTAAAACGTCATCACATTTATTTACAATTTTTTGTCTATCTTCTTCTGAAACCACGCCATTACTGTTTCTTTTCACTGAATCATAAACGCTTTGCAACGTATCTTCCAATTGCGTCATTGCATGACACGCTTTGGTTAAATGATGGCTCTGATTGTTAATGATTTCATTTTTGAACTTTTCTTTTTCGTCCCTTTTATACTCAGATGAAGAATAAAGTCGCTCATAATCGATAGCATCATATTTCCTCATATAATCCAATGATAGTTCCGCATTATTTTCTGCTTCATTATCAATTCTACATTGGAGATCTCTAATCTTTGCGCCAACCTCTAATAAAATTGTATCAAATTGGTTTTTTTCTTTTTCGCAAAAAAATCCTGGCATGCTATTATTCATCATTTTGTTTTCTTTTTAGCGCGAGCCCGTCTTGCATCCTTGGGATCAATACGCAAGGGGGAATATATTTCAACCCGTTCTCCGGGATATACCAGGGTTGAAGGTTCTTTGATTTTACCAAAAATCCCGACGGCCCTACCCTCAAGCTGACAACCTGATGCCGTGATTACATCGGCAATGGTCAGACCCTCACACCATGGATAACAAGAGGATTCAACTTGTCCTTGAGGGTTTTGAAAAACCAACCTAACTGACTTCAGCATGCTCTTTGGCCCGGTCACAGAAACAATCTACCATTTTATCAGCCATTTGCTCAAATACAGGGCCTAAAAACATGGAAAACATTTTACTGGCAAATTCAAATTCCAGATCAAATGAAATTTGACAGCCCTCAGGGACTGGATCAAAGCGCCAAAAACCTTCTAAATGATGAAAAGGACCATCGACTAGGCGAATCTCAATCATTTTATTGGTATGTAAGCGGTTACGTGTGGTGAACGATTTAGTCATTCCAGCAGCGGCAATTTCTAAAGTCGCTTGGACTTCATTCTCATCACGATGATGCACGGTGGCTTTAGAGATATACGGTAAAAACAAGTGATAATCTTCAATCGCATTTACCAAATTAAACATTTTTTCACATGAATAAGAAACTACCCTTGAGCGCTTAACGAGCGTCATAAAACCTCCAACGAAGATAAATACGGGGATTGAATACGTGCCTGCAACCAGGTTGAGATATCTTGAATTTCTTCAATACACACCGAATGGCCCATTGCATATTCAAATAATTGTGCGGACTGATACCCTTGTTCAAGCAATGCCGTCATACTTTGGTAGGACCAAACCGGTTGCACCATATCATCATGTAAACCTACCCCCACAAAAATAGGTATCTGCAAATGTTGCTGATATTTCAACTGTTCACGACAAGGCAGGTATCCCGATAAAATCATTAAGCCACCCAATGGCTTGGGATAGGATAAACCCGCATACAAAGCTACCGCAGCACCTTGAGAAAAACCAGCAATATAAATATTGTGACTTTGCACACCATTGGCAATTTCTTGGTTAATAGTTTGGTTCAACATTTGCTGAGACTCGGTCAACCCTTGATAGTCTTGTCTATCTAGCAAAGAGGTGCCCAATATATCATACCAAGCTGGCATTTTCATACCATGATTGATAGTCACTGCTCGAATGGGGGCTGATAAAAACACATATCGCAGGCTTGCGTTTTCTATAGTTAACGCATCAGCTAAACCGGCCATATCCTCCGCACTACTACCTAGGCCATGCAACCAAATGACGACGGATTGCGTTTTTGTGATTGATTCTTTCATATTTAAGTTCATTCCACTACAATATTATGATGTTTACGACTTGATTTAGCCATAAAATGACAAAATTATCTTTCTCTATGCGATGCTTGATATTTTCACTTTGCATCAGCATACTAACTGGATGTGGTCTTAAAGGACCTTTATATTTACCACCCGCTCAAACCAATGAATAATTTATTAAATTTTAGCAAAATGCAGGCACTAGGCAATGATTTTATGGTAATTAACACCATAAATCAGCATTTAATTCCTAATCCACAACAAATCCGACGCTTAAGTGACCGACATTTAGGCATTGGCTTTGATCAACTTTTAATAATTTCCACAAGCCTGAAACCCGAATTTGATTTTTTTTATCAGATATTCAATGCCAATGGTGAAGAGGTAGGCCAATGTGGCAATGGTGCAAGATGTGCGGCTTTTTATATCTTCAAGTATCTAAAACCAAAAAAAGAGCTACGTTTGCAAACCAAAACCTCGACGATGCATTTAAAAATTATCGATAATCATCAGGTGGAACTGACGCTCCCTCGACCAGAACTCGACCCACATAAAATCCCCTTACAGGGTTTTCAGCAACAAGCAAGCTACACGCTAGATGCCATTGATATACATGCCATCAGTGTTGGCAATCCACATGCCATTATCGTGGTCAACGATAATCTCCAACAAATGGACATTGAAACCATTGGTAAACAAATTGAACATCATCCTGCTTTTCCAGAACGCACCAATGTCAATTTTATGCAGATTTTAAACGAAAAGACCATTGCACTTCGTGTTTGGGAACGTGGCTGTGGAGAAACCATGGCCTGTGGTAGTGGCGCATTAGCCAGTGCCGCCATTGCAAGACTATTTTATCAGCTGTATTCTCATATTGAGGTCAAACTTCCTGGAGGAACTTTGTGGATAGATTGGCCTGATATCAAAGGACCGATAACACTTACCGGTCCTGCTTATGAATCCTATACCGGAGAAGTCTCTATGATTTTTGAAGATCAAAGCGATCTGCGTTCATAACTTTAACCCAAGCCCTGATAAAATCATGCACAAACTTCTCTTTGGCATCATCCATTGCATAGACCTCAGCTACTGCTCTTAATTCTGAGTTTGAACCAAAAATCAGATCGATAGAGCTAGCCTTCCACCTCAAAGCATCGGTTTTTCTATCATAACCTTCATAGACACCATCGACTGTCGTAGATTTCTTCCATTGGGTCGACATATCCAATAAATTCACAAAATACGCATTGGTTAAACTTGCGGGATGGGTTGTCATCACACCATCGCTACTTTGTCCAGCATTGGCATTCAGTGCGCGCATCCCGCCAACTAAGACCGTCATTTCAGAAACGGTTAAATTTAACTGACTGGCCTTATCAACCAACATCTGGGGAGGAGATATCAAATTATCTTTTTCAAAATAATTACGGAACCCATCTGCAGTGGGCTTAAGCATAGCAAATGCATTCACATCTGTTTGTGTTTGTAAGGCATCGACTCGCCCAGGAATAAAAGGTACAGTGACCTTAAAACCAGCATCTTGTGCAGCTTTCTCAATGGCGGCTGAGCCTCCTAAAACAATAAGATCGGCCATTGATACTTTTTTTCCTCCCGTTTGTGCAGTATTAAATTGCTGTTGTATATACTCATAAGTGTTAAGTACTTTTGCCAATTCTTTAGGATCATTGACTGGCCAGTTTTTCTGTGGCTCAAGGCGAATTCGGGCGCCATTGGCACCGCCACGCTTATCAGTGCTACGAAATACGGATGCAGAAGCCCACGCGGTTCTCACCAGTTGCGGAACGGTTAATCCTGAATTTAAGATGGTTGTTTTAAGATGTTCAATATCGTCTGTATTGACCACTGCATAATCAACTTCAGGCAGAGGATCTTGCCATATTAGCACTTCTTTGGGCACCATCGAACCTAAATAGCGTGATCGAGGTCCCATATCACGATGGGTTAGTTTAAACCATGCTTTGGCAAAAGCCTCATCAAATGCTTGGGGGTTTTGACTAAATCTTTCAATAATTTTCCGGTAAGCGAGATCCTCTTTTAAAGCGATATCGGTGGTAAACATCATAGGAGGATGTCTTTTGCTTGCATCATGGGCATCAGGCACCATCGTGGATAAATGCTTATCTTGGGGCTCCCATTGATGAGCACCTGCTGGACTTTTGGTTTTCACCCAATGGATGGTTAATAGATTTTTTAAATAATCATGAGTCCATTTGGTGGGTGTTGCAGTCCACGAACCTTCTAAACCACTGGAGATAGTATCGGAGCCCTTGCCGGTGCAGTAGCTATTTTTCCAGCCCATGCCTTGTTCTTGGATACTTGCCGCTTCAGGTGCAGGTCCAAGACATTTTGAGGCATTTGCAGCACCATGTGCTTTACCAAACGCATGGCCACCAGCAATCAAGGCCACCGTTTCTTCATCATTCATCGACATTCTGGCAAATGTTGCTCGAATATGTTTTGCACTGGCAAGCGGATTGGGATTACCATTGGGACCTTCTGGATTGACATAGATTAATCCCATTTCCGTGGCGCCATAAGGCTTATCCAATTGGCCCTCTTTGTTACAACGCTTACTGGCAAGCCATTTATCTTCTGTGCCCCAATTCGTCTTATCGGGTACCCATGCATCCTCACGACCACCGGCAAATCCCAAGGTTTTAAAACCCATCGATTCCATAGCAACCGTACCAGCCAAGGCCATCAGATCGGCCCAAGAGAGCTTGCGGCCATATTTTTGTTTAATCGGCCATAATAGTCTTCGGGCTTTATCCAAATTAACATTATCAGGCCAACTATTGAGAGGTGCAAAACGTTGCATACCGCCGTTGATTCCCCCGCAACCATCAGTGACACGGTAAGTTCCCGCCGCATGCCACGTCATACGGATAAAAAATGGGCCATAATGACCAAAATCTGCAGGCCACCAGGATTGGGAAGTGGTCATCAGATCTGTTAAATCTTTTTTAACAGCATTGAGGTCCAGTTGACTAAAGGCTTTCGCATAGTCAAAATCGTCACCCATCGGATTATTCAAAGGATTTTGAAGACGTAGTGCACTGAGATCAAGTTGTTGGGGCCACCAATAGGCATTGGATTTCACAGATGCTTGTGCTCTTGTTGCGTTGATTATCAATGATGCTAAAACAGTAAATGCAGGTATCCTTTCCTTTTGCATATGATGTACTCCCTATTTAAATCATCATTGATTCTAGCGTATTTAAATAAAAAATCACAACGATAGAATAATAGATAAATTGCATAAATCCTCTATAATGAAACTTCATTTCAGGTACGTCAGACACCCATGAGCATATCCACTGAAGTTCTTCAAATCATCAAACAATGCAACCCCACTATCATAAGCCTGGATCTCAGTGAACAAAACATTTTGGATGCTGATATTGAAATTTTATGTCATGCCCTAATAAGTAATCCCTAT
>JAKFUY010000185.1 GCA_021732495.1 Legionellales bacterium
GTTGATCTTGAAGTCCATTTTCCTTTTCCCAGCGCTCAATAGTACGCATTGACAGCCCCAATGTTTCACAAGCTTTACGTTTGCGTGCACCAGAGTTGCAGGCCTCTATAACCAAATCAAGAGCCTGCTTTGCTTCTGCTGATAATTTATGCATTTGTCACCTCGAATTGCCCCCTATGGGTTTTTCAATCAGAGGCGACATCTATGCTGACATAGGGGGGATTTTTCGTTTATTTCATTGTGTTCATGTATGGACAATACGTCAAGGGGAAACCGTACAAACCTTGGTGGTTAACCTAACGTCATTAATGAAACGAATTATTCGTTACTTTGGTCCATCAGCGGAAAAAAATTATTCATTATCAGGCTGATATTAAGGATGCGCTTAGGTTTAAACAGTACTGAGCTAATCAGTAAGTATGGCTTGGTGTTGTAAATGTTGTATTTGCCAAAACAAGGATGGGACTTACATTAGATTTTAAACGTGCTCAAAATTAAACATATTTTGATATTGCCTTTTTTACTGGCAAGTTTCTCATGCATTTTAAGGATTGATATCTAAGTATGCAATGCTAAATCAAAAAAAATGATCACAGGTTAACCAGTAAATTGAGAATAAATTATTTTAATTTATTCGGTGCGGAAGATGAGCTCTGGTGTTTTTCACAACAGCATTCGCAGTGCACCTTTTCTGATGAGAACTGGCCAGTACCATCCAATGAAAAATGTAGTGTCCATTCAAATAGCGATGAGAATCTAGCGCTTTCCCTCGTTGCAGATAAGCAAAATCTTTTTAAAAGGCCACCTTAACTGCCTTGGCGAAACAATATCTAACCGCTCACGCATAGGTATCACTGGGAGCTTTCTGAACACCATATAATGTATGCAAATTACGCCGTATCCAGGGCGCAGATGCTTTAGCTTTTTCAAATTGAAGTAACGACTGCATTTTAAACCCAAAAACAGCAAGTCCTGACATGATGAAATCTTGCCAACTGTATTCTGAATTTCTCATTACTTTAAATTTTTCTCGAAGCAGACTGTGTTTCACTATCTTATGCAAACCATTTGCTAGCACGATATTAGGCAATATTAAACAAGTCTTCTGATTTAATATTGATTAAAACATTTGGTTATAAAACAAAAGAACCTTTTTAAATCAATTGTCTTTTAAGACAACTTGTGATGAAATGCGCTATTTTTTGAGCTTATTATGCATTCACCGAATGAATTATCAAAAATAAATATAATTGATGAAGTTGAGTCGATTATAAAATTTGCCGGCGTAAATTGGGATGACCAAACTCTTGCATCAATCTTAAAGCACCCAAATCTTCATAGTCTTAAAGAATGTTTGTTATTAATATGCGAAGAAGGTTTTTTTAAAGGCTCTGAAGGTCAAAATTACTGTCTGGAGCTGTTAGAGCACCCTGCTATCGATGAGCTTTTGTATGATTTAAGAATATTCAATAAAAATGGGAAATTTAAGGGCTCCCACGGCCAAGCATTATTCATTGATGTGTTAAAAAAAACCACTACAATTAAAATTGCTGAAGATGTGATTTCTATAGCTCAAAGACCAGGCCCATTAAGTGGTGATGATTGTACGGTTAAATTTTTTACGGTTCTAAAACAACACTATCATTATTTTGAACCCTATCATCCAGATAGTTTGAAAAGCCTGGCTGAAATTTTCAATAGATTTTTAATGATAGGCTTGTTAGGTATGCCAAAGGCGCATTCGTATTGTATACAAGTATTAAAAAAATTTCCAACTTCGCATATCCACCTTGGTGAAATTTTAAAAGAATTAGCAGTTACAAGACTTTTAGATGAAGAAAAAGCGCCCAATTATTGTATAGCGGCGCTCAGCCACCCAAACATTCCCGATGTATTTAAAATATTCGAGGTTATTAAACAAGCCAATCTAAAAAAAATGCAATTAAAAAAATTTTTTAGTCGCATATTATATTTGCAAAATACCCAGGATGTATTAGCTGCTCTCAAAATGCTGCAAAGCGCCGGACTAATGGAACAAGATGAGATTCATAATTATTTAAAAACATTATTAACTCAAGAAATGCCAATATTATTTTCAGAACAATGTATTCAGATTAACCAGAAGGCCGCATTGATTACAAAGGAAATCCTTGATGCTCATCAAAGAGGCGGAGATATAAAAATCAGTTTTCATCAAGTATTAGAAAGTCACAGAGGAGATTTAGAGCCATGCTCACCTGGAAGTATTGAGGCTTTGGTAGAAATTTATACTTTACTGTCATGTGTCGACTTATTCAGTGAGGCTTCTGCTGAAATGTACTGTAAGAAAGTTTTGGCAAAGTTTCCATATCACCATACACCACTGCTGCGCACTATATTCGAATTACAGAGCCCTACTCCAATGGTATGTATCTTTGTATTGTTTCATCAAAATATATCGGCTGTTGAAAAAGCCCTACACATCATCAATAAATCACACTTAATTTCATCGCAACGCAATGAGTTATATACAAAAGTATTAAACCATCCCAATATAGAAGAATTTTATCTGGCCTTAGAAAAGCTTTCAAAAGCAAAGTTTCTAGACGACGAAGATGAGAATGAATATCTTTTCGCTGAGCTTTTAAAAACCCCCTATCCCTCTCACTTGGTTTCGGCATTGCTCATAAGCTTTAAATATAGGTCGGTAATCACTCAACCAGGACAATTTGTGGAACATGCGCTCCTTAAAAAACTCATTAGGATTTATGCGCATAAAGGGAGAAACGATGAACCTGCAGGACTCTATGCTAAAGAGATGGCAGTGGTACCTGAATTAACGACAAGTTTAAATAGCCGTCCTGAGAATAAGCAGGCAACCCCTCTTAATTCATTATGCCACTTTCAAACTCTTTTTTCAAAACCACTCGCAAAAGGAGCAGCGCAACCCTCTGGCTCCATATTAGAAAGCATTGGACAATATAAGCTTTAAATCAAATTATTCGGGCGTTATTTTTTGACCATTGGCATAATGCCCATGAAATCTAAACCATTCTTCTGCAGATAATGCATCGGGGATAATTTTTTTAAATTCATCAGGCTCACCTTTTGGGCCACCATGCTCGAAATAAATGAACATATGATGCAGATCTTTAAAAAAGAATTTTCTAAAAAACATGGGCATAGCAAGACTTACTTTAACGGGTGTGCCACTGACTTTTTCCAGGGCTTGTGCAATCTGAGCAAGGTCCCCTTTCCACCCTATTACATCAAGAGTTTTCTCTAACCACTCTTTTGGATTTTTAAACATAATTGCTGCTGCTCGTCCAATATCATAAGTGGCGCAATATTTACATTCCTTTTCGGTCATAAATTTAATTTTCCCTTTTTTTAAGGGATTCCAATTTTTTGCATCATCAAGGTTTTCAAAAAAAGCACAGGGTCTAACAATCGAATACGGAACACCTGAGGCTTTCAGATACGTTTCTAGCGCCAGTTTAGAACGAATATGTCTGACATGCTCATTAAAACACTCAGCATCAGCAACACTCATGAAAATAAGATGTTTTACACCAGCGGATTTGGCCGCATCAATTGCATTTTTCCCTTGTTCAATTTCAAGGTCCATATTTGAGTTTGCGGCACCAAAGTAATCAGTGATGACAAACACCCTTTTTACGCCTGTATCTCTAAAAGCTTTCTCCAGGTCGGATTTGACTGTGTAGTTGCATATCACAGACTTTATACCTAGTTTGTCATGATTTTTATTTTGTGAACGTGTGGTTCCATAAACATCAAAGCCTGCCTCTTTCAACGCGAGGCAAACATTAGAGCCTGCTTTACCAGTAGAGTTTAATACCAGTATTTTTTGTTTAGCCGCCATACAATATCCTTATTATTTGTTAATTTTTAATCTTACCGCATACTATGTATGATTAAAAGCAGGACATATTCAATAGAATATAGGATAATAACTTCCATCATACAAAAAAGGCGAAATACTCATGATCAAAATTGGTCAATTCAATCGATTAATGGTGACCAAAGAAGTCCCATTTGGCGTGTATCTTGATGGCAAAGAATATGGTGAAATTTTATTACCAAAAAAATATGTTCCCAAAAACGCATCTCCTGAAGATATGATTGATGTATTTATTTATTTTGATTCTGAAGACAAGATAATCGCTACCACACGCAGCCCTTTAGCTGAAGTTAACAAATGTGCATTTTTAAAGGTGATTGATGTCAATCCTACAGGCGCTTTTCTAGACTGGGGTCTGGATAAAGATCTCCTTGTCCCCAGACCTGAGCAACAACGCCCTATGGAACAAAACAAATTCTACGTGGTATACCTCAAACAAGATGCTCAAGATCGAATTTTTGCGAGCTCTAAACTAGACTATTTCCTAGATAAATCACCCGCAGAATACAGTTTCAATGAAGAAGTCAATTTGATGATCGCACAAAAAACCGATCTTGGTTTTAAAGTCATTATCAATCACAAACATTGGGGACTTATTCATACCAACGATGTGTTTCAAAACCTGTATGTGGGTCAAAAAATTAAAGGTTATATTAAGCAAATCCGCGAAGACCAAAAAATTGATGTGGTATTACGGCAACAGTGTGCCATTGCTCGCGACGATCTCTCCGCTCGGATTCTTGAAGCTTTAGAAAAAGCAGATGGTTTTTTACCCCTTCATGATAAAAGTTCCCCTGAAGAAATCAGTAGAATGTTCGCTGAAAGTAAAAAAAGATTTAAAAATGCCGTTGGACAACTTTATAAAGAAGGTAAAATCATTTTAGAGACTGAAGGTATTCGTTTAGCTAAAACTTAAGAGGCTAGGCGCAAATTTGCGCCTAACACTTGTGATTTTTTTTAGATGGATGCGCGTGGGCTTTGTGGGCTCTCTGGTATGATATAACCAAAACCAGCAAAAATCGTATGCATGCGATGACTGCTAGGCAAGGCCTTAACAGAATCTAGAACTGTTTCAGAAACATCAACATTTGATTGTAACATAGCTTCACATGCTTCAATATTCAGATTCTTTACTGCCAAAAGCAGCGCTGTTTGACCAAGATTATCCTCAAGATTAAGCATTTTTGGAAGATGATTAATTAAATATAAATACAAAGGTCGATTCTCTTCTTCAAGAGCGATATGAAGTGACGATTGCCCGTATTTATCAACCTCATAAATTCGTGAATCAAACAATCCATCTTTTTGAATTTTTTTTGCGCCAGCTTTGATTAATTTTTCGTAAATCAGAAAATGTGCATCACAATTTGCATAATACAAGGGGCAATAGCCAGATTCGTCGGGAATATCACAATCAGCGCCAGCATCTAATAAAAGTCCGACAATCTCTGTTGCATTAATTTTCACTGCGAGATTTAATGCGGTATTTTCTTCATTATCTTGCGCATCAATGTCGATTTCACGACTCAACAGGGTCCTCACCATTTTAGGTTTACTGCTCAATACGGCCTCATGCAAGCTCATTGTTATTTCAGGTTCTTCATCCTCAGTGTCATAGGTTTCACCATCACTATCAGCATCGCCTCCAAAAGTAGATTTTAGCAATTGATGCATTCCTTCCTTAGTAGAGGCTTTTCTGGGAAATGTTCAAAGT
>JAKFUY010000201.1 GCA_021732495.1 Legionellales bacterium
CTCTGCCCAGTTTCAAGGCATTTTTATCGTTACAGCGGATACATTGATATCCATCAGGCCAGCGTATTATGCTCAAATATTCTAAACACGCTTCTTCATTTGGAAACAAATCCATTAATTCAACCAAATTTTTAGGGTAAATATCCATACCCCAAAATACTATATGTAGTGGGTGGTGGAGTCAACTGCATACCCAGGTTATTTTAAATTTGGGGTAGTCAACATATACACCTTGGTCATTTTTAGAGTGGGTATCTAAAAAACTTTGTATATCAGGTCCGGTATAGGGAAGAATCTGAACACTATGTGTTGTAGGTTCTTGAGTCCCAGCGCCACCGTAATGTGTTGTAGGTTCTTGAGTCCCAGCGCCACCGTTTTCAGGCACTGGCAATGTAGTGAAGGAGTTACAAGTATGCGATGGTGTAGTGAATATATTGGGGAACTTTTTCATAAGGGATTGGATTTCACTTGAAGACTCTTCTGTTTTTATACCGGCTTTTAATACAAAAGTAACCGCAGTGTTTATTTTATGTGTCAATTTAAGTACTTTAGAATTTTTAGCATTCGGAAAAACCTCAATATTATACTTATTCAAAAACTTTTGCATCTCAAGCCAGTTAAGGATTTGAGATTCTGGAGTTTCATCTTTCTTAAATATCTGAAATATTTTAAATAGATTTTGGGTGTCATTTTTATCGGGAGATGTTAATAATTCAAATAATGGTTCTATGATTTCAGGACTCATTTTCTCCATGATAGTATTTAAAAAACCAGTTGCCATCGGGGCATCGCTATTTTCTCCATGCATCGAAACTTGTTCTGGCTCTGCATATTTATTAAATGCTGTTATTATTTTAATCAATGGTTGAACTGAGAGTATTTTGACCTGGTTCTTAAGCATGGAAAGAATGGATTGCGCTTTAACCAAATATTGTTGGTCTCTTTTGTTTGCTATAAAGATTGGGAAGTAAATTGAATATAACAGAGGATCCTCAAGTTCATTTTTAATTCTAGAAAGATCATCAGTGCTTTGAGCTTGTTCTATCTCTCCATTTTTTATAAACTCTTGTTCGCTTGGAAGACCAATTTCTGCTAGTATTTCTTTCCATTCTTCTTTGGCCTTTGCATGTGCAGTTTTACGCTTACTTTCTGCATCTAAGAACCTTGGAGCTGCCTTTAACAAATCCCTAAAACATAAGTTTGATTTTTGTTGATGTTTTTGATAATCCAAAATTAGTTTTTCTGCTTGCTTTTTAGAAAGACCTTGTTTCTCTAAAATAACTTGCATCTCTTCTTTTTTGTATTCACTTAATTCAACTGTTTGTAATCGGTGCTTTAATGGCAAGGTTGTTTGTACCCGTCCACAATACGAAGGTGGGTTTTGGGTGCCCACAATCATAAAGCCTGGTATTTGTGGGGGTTTATTATCTAAATCGTGTCCCTCTAGTAAGGCATTGAGTAAACGCTCCATCATTGGGGATGCATTAATTTCATCGATGATGACAATTTGACCTTCATGAAACGCTTTAAGTAATAATTCTTGTTTTTTATCATACGCTAATGATATAGGAACTCGAATAAAATCCTGTCCTTCTTTCATGCTGTGTTCTTCTGTCAGCAATTGTGTAACCAATTGGCTTTTACCAACACCTGGTTCTCCTTCTATTATCACCCCACCCAGCCCACCTGTTCGGGTTTTTCGAATGGAAAGGTGGTGCGATAATGCATCAACGGCCGGCTGATTGGTATCGTTGACCACAAAGCTTTTTAAATGCGTAGGTTTAACATGAGTAGGTGATTTCGGTAAAAATTGCTCAAATACTTTTTGATAATCTCTCGGCACATGCGTTTTAAACATTGCATAGGCTATATTTTTGGTAAAATCGCTTTTATTTGCGGGGTCTTCATGTGCATTTGCCAATTGCGCTACCATTAAAATTTCTCTGGGGGTTAACAATACCTTGTCGCTTGTTATGCTAAAAATAAAATCAACCATAGGTAAAATAGCCTCTTGAGTTTCATCCGAAATCTTAAGTGTTGCTAATAATTCCTGGGCAATGAGTGGTTTAAATTCAAGCTCTACCGGATGATTGCGGAACAATGAAGGCAGCTGTCTTTCACCACCATAAGACAAGGGATTGGCAGCAAAGACAACTCGATGATTTTCAGTTAATGGATGATGTGTTCCTTGATAAAAAATGCAGGGAGGGTTTTGAAATAAGCCTTCAAACATGGACCATTGTTGATAGCTCATATTGGCTTCATCAATGAATAATATGGTTCGCGCTTTATCTTCAATCCAGTTTTTAATTGCTCCTTCACCAAAATGGGCGTTGGGATAGTACTCATTCATAAAATGGGTTTTACCGACACCCGTAGGTCCAGTCATAATCAATATAGGATGTTTTGCAAAGCTCGCTTCTACCGCTGTTGCTCGCTCTGAAAACTCTATTTTCAATGCGGGTTCAACATCTTTGATAACTTTAGGGGCGGACGCTGTAGTTGTCATAAAAGGGAATGCTTGATGTTCGCCTTGCACCAGAATCAATCGTCCTTTCGGTTGAGCGTCCTTCATGCGATTGAATACAAAAGAGTGTAGCGCATGGGTAAGGCTTGTTGCATTTTTCCAATCGCCACTTAAAACAATGGTTTCACCGGCATCCAGTTTTTCTTTTAGAAAACCCGGCTTATTTTTAAACTTAAACTCTGTTGCAGTTGTGGCTAGTCGTTCTAAACCAGGCAATAAATCGTCCGCTGTTAATTCACTAATATCCACATGTAAAGCACCAAACAAAATATCCGGTTGGTGTGTCATGCATTGGGTATGGGGGTCTTCAGGACAGAGAGTACAAGGAATATCTCCAGCCAACTTAAGTTCATCAGGCATAGTGACGTTGGGCGCTAAAGTCATATTTAAACTAGTATTATGCTGCTGACAGCACAACACCAATAAACGCCATTCTTCAAGTGATAATTTGGCGGTCAGATAAACATTTATAGAGTTTCCTGCTGCTTCTTTAATAAACCCATTTTTTAGCTGTATAGATTGTGTTGTAGGTTCATAATCATACCTGCCAATAAACGCATCTAAACTTTCAGGGTTTAAGACTTCGGGGTTTAAGACCAGAAGAGGTTCTTTTGTCCCTGACAGCATTAAGTGTTTTTCATAATCTGACACCGGACATTTATTGGTATAAGCGATACTTAAACCTTGTGCTTCAATAAGTTTTTCGCCTTGATGATAGAGGGCTTTGTGAAATTGCATATCATGCATTAAACGAACAAAATTGGGGTCTTCTAAGGGGGCGTTATTTAATACCAGCTGAGTTTTGCCTTTTTCAATAGCTTCCCACAATAAACCTTTTTTATAGGTGAGTTGTGTACCAACTAAAACCCAAGTACCAATTAGACGAGATTCCCAATTAAGGCCGCCACAACACTCAATTACGGTTCCTGGCGCTGCATCACTGTTGGTTAATTTTGGTAAAGCGGGTAATTCTAAGTGATGTTGTTGGTCAAAACGTGAGGTAATGCTTGCGTCTTGTGCAATTGCAGTATCCGTTAATCCAATGATTTTACAATTTTTTAGAATATCCAACCCTTCTAGGAGGGGTTGTTCATCAAAAAGACTATTGTATTGAACAAAATCTGAAGTTTTAAAGCGGCTAAGGTTTAAGATTAAAGTGGGTTGTGCGGTTTTAGTTAAATAATCGAATAAAGCACCGCCCGGGCCATCTTTGATTGTGCCTGTCATATCTAGATTTCTTTGAATCAATGGCCCCAAACATTTTAGTTCATCCGGAGTATCAACATAGTAAAATGACCTGCTGGTGTCACGAGAGATTTCTTGCAATTGCAGGCGCGCTGCAAAGACATCATTGGTCTCGATAAGTATTTTTTTCGCATCATTGCTCAAAAGGTGGGACACCTCGACTTTATCTTTAGGTTTAGGAGCAAAATAACTGGGCACCCCTGATGCCTCGACTTCAGCTTCAGGTTTAGAACTGGGCGACTCTGATACCTTGGCTTCAGTATTATCGGGGGCAGCAGGCTTGGGTAAGAGTTTTTCTGCAAATAAGTCTTCACCATAGTTTAATTGTGCCGGATACCCGCCTAAATCGACTTGAATCCACTTTCCCCCATGCTGCAATTCTACAAACGCATGACAGTCATTGGTCACAATGCGAACGGGCATATCAGGATGCTTCTGGCTTATTAGGTGTTTAAAAGCAATCGCACGATGCCTACAAGCGCCAACCTTTTGTGTGGTAATTGCATCAATGTAATTCTGTCCGGTTATACAGCCGGATGAGTCCAATGCTTTTTTTTGATATCCTTTGATTTCTGCAATTAAGGATTGGACATCACTAGGCAAACTTAAAGTTAAATCCTCTGTTGGATTGGTGTTAAGTGAAACCTCGACCAGAGCATCAACTGATAATTTTTTCTCCTCCTCATGTAAACGGATATAATAAAAATTATTCTCCTCAGAATACCCAATTTCAACCTTGGCGGTATTATTTACAAAATAAGATTGTAGAGTTTCATCAGGTGTAACAGAGGGCAAGGGTTGCCATTGCTTGCTAAGTATAAGCTTAAAGCGACCTAAATACTCAGTTTCAGACTTGGGAACGGGATGTTGTATAACTCTTATAGATGACTGAACAACTCTGACCTGAGCGCTATCTGGTTGCACCGAGGATAATAAAAAAGGATTTTTCGCATCCTTTTGAAAAGTCAGATTTTCAAAGCAATCATGTCGAACATTAATCACTGGGACATCACCTTTGCTGTTTATAAACTCTTTATTAACTTGGAATTCAGAGTGCTTGGGTGTTGTATCAGCATCAAAAGTTATGTTTTGATGATTGCGCTTTGTAGCGCAAAGTGAATTAATTATTTTTAAATTAGGTGCTTTTGAAAGTATATTTTCAAGCCCCGAGGCAGTGATGGAAGAATTTCTTAAATATAATGTTTCCAAATTTGATAATTCGGCAATGACCTCGATTGCGCCGTCAATCGATTGGTAATTAGATAAGTCAAGTGTTTTTAGGTTTTTTGCTGTAGCAAGAAGTGCGCTAAGCCCCGAGGCAGTGATTGTAGAACCACTTAAATCCAATTTTTCCAGTTGTGATAAAGAGGCAATGCCATCGATTTCGCCGGCAATATCGCAATTAGATAAGTCAAGTTTTTTTAGGTTTGTAGCTTTAGCAAAAAGTGCGCTAAGTTCCTCGGCAGTGATTGAAGTGTTTCTAAAATTTAATTCTTCCAGGTTTGATAATTCGGCAATGCCCTTGATTGCGCCGTTAATAGAGTTACAATTTTTTAAGATAAGTGTTTTTAGCTTTGGAGCATTGGCAAGAAGTGCGCCAAGCTCCTCGGCAGTGATTGAAGAACTAATTAAACGCAATTCTTCCAGGTTTGATAATTCGGCAATGCCCTTGATTTTGCCGGCAATCGATTGGCAACCAGATAAGTTAAGTGTTTTTAGCTTTGGTGCTTTGGCAAGAAGTGCGC
>JAKFUY010000055.1 GCA_021732495.1 Legionellales bacterium
CCCTATCACCCACCCACAATTGTATGAGTTTTTAATTGTAAAAGCAGGAGAATATCGTCGTAAAGGCTTTATTCATTAATGCCGCACGACCATCACTAAGAAGGACACAAAACCAATAAGCACCAAAGCCAAGACGCCAAGAGTGGTTAAAGTCTTACTGAATTTTTCCATCGTAAACATATCAGGCCTTCCTTTAACGCTTCGATAAAGAAAAAACACCAACAAACCAATCATCGCTAATGATAAAATTTGGTAAATAGTACTCATCATCTGATCCTTATATTTGAGAATGGATATTTTTCAAGACTTTTGCTCAAACTCAAAGGCATCAGAATGAATATATTGTGATTCAAAACCCCATTGAAGCAAACGATCTCGGCAAGCATACACCATATCAAATGAACCACTGATCATCAATTGCATCTCTAAAAGCTTTTGTTGATGACGCTCGATAATGGTATCCAAAATTTGACAGCCATCTTTACCTTCTACCAATAACAAATGTTGAAAGGTATCGACCTGTTTTTTCCAGTCCTTAAGTTTAGACTGTAAATACAAATCGCTATGCTCTTTTGCACCCCAGTAACACTCAAAGATTCGCTGATCATCGCTATATAAAAGTTGTTCTATAATAGCCTTAATCGGTGCAAAGCCTGTGCCTCCCGCAATAAATAGAATCGGTCTAGTGGCATGCAATTGCCCCAAATGGCATTCGCCAAATGGCAGTTGAATGTCAACTTCACCATATTGCTGAACATGTTTTAAAATTTGTTGGGACGAAGCATGACTTTTATCATGTCGAATGTGCAGCTCATAAATTTGTGCACCCAAAGGCGCATTCGCAATTGAGAAATAGGCACAATAATCCCCTGTTTTTAATTGCAAATATTGCCCAGCCCGATAAGAAATATAGTCCTGGGGTTGCAACTGCACTTGAATAATCGTATTGGTCAGCGGTGACACTTGAAGTACTTTCGCACGCGTCCATTTCATTCATCAATTCCTAGGTGAGACCAAATTTCATCTATTCTACGCGTCACTTTGGTCGAGGGTTGAATCACCTCACCCCAGGGTCGCTTTGTTTCAGAAGGCCATTTGGAGGTGGCATCCATTCCCATTTTGCCACCTAGACCACTCTCAGGGGAGGCAAAATCTAAATAATCGATGGGCGTATTATCCATCAATACGGTGTCACGAACGGGATCCATACGCGTTGTTATCGCCCAAATGACATCAGGCCAATGCCTCGCATTAATATCGTCATCGCATACGATAACAAATTTGGTGTACATAAACTGGCGCAAAAAGGACCAAACGGCCATCATGATGCGTTTTGCATGCCCTGGATATTGTTTCTTTATGGTAACAACCGCTAGACGATATGAGCAACCCTCTGGAGGTAAATAAAAATCGACAATTTCTGGAAATTGTTTTTGCAGTAGTGGAATAAATACTTCATTTAAGGCCACTCCCAATATTGCAGGCTCATCTGGAGGTCTACCCGTATAGGTACTATGATAAATAGGTTGTTTACGATGGGTCATACGCTCTATGGTCAATACAGGAAAGGACTGTACTTCATTATAATATCCAGTATGGTCGCCATATGGGCCTTCCGGGGCCTCAAGTCCTGGGGTTAAATAACCTTCCAAAATGATTTCCGCACTGGCTGGCACCTGCAAATCAGAGCCTATGCATTTGACCAAAGACGTACGCTGACCACGCAATAATCCAGCAAAGGCATATTCGGATAAAGTGTCAGGAACTGGCGTGACCGCCGCTAAAATCGTTGCCGGATCGGCACCAATCGTGACTGCTACAGGAAATCGTTCTCCTGGGTTCGCTGCTTGCCAAGCCTGATAATCTAAAGCTCCACCACGATGAGAAAGCCATCTCATGATCAACTGATTCTTGTTTAATAGCTGTTGCCGATAAATGCCCATATTCTGACGCCCACTCGTGGGATGTCGGGTGGTAACCAGTCCCCAGGTAATTAATGGGGCTACATCACCGGGCCAACAGGTTTGAATGGGTAGTTTGGTTAAATCGACCTCTTCAAACTCATAAACAACCTCGTGACAAAGGGCATGTGATACCACTTTAGGTGCCATATGCATGGCATGTTTAATCATCGGAAATTTGCCCAAAGCATCTTTAAAGCCTTTGGGGGGCTCAGGCTCTTTTAGAAAAGCCAGTAGGTGTCCAAGCTCTCTTAACGCATGTGCATTTTCAGACCCCATTGCCAACGCTACCCGTTGGACGGTACCAAATAAATTGGTCAACACCGGCATTGGCAATTTAGGATTGGTGAATAATAAAGCAGGGCCTTGAGCTTTTAGGACTCTATCACTGACAGCGGTCATCTCTAGATCGGGCGAAACATCATATTCCACCCGTTTTAATAACCGTCTATCCTCAAGCTCTGCTAAAAATTCTCTGAGATCTTGATATCGCATCTCTACTCTTGACGCTTCATGGCTTCAAAAAAGTCAGCATTGGTTTTATGATTTTTCATGCGCTCAATCAAAAACTCAATCGCATCGGCTTCATCCATGGATTGTAAAATCTTACGCAAAATCCAGGTCCGTTGTAATTCCTCGGGCGACAATAATAACTCTTCTCGACGTGTACCTGAACGAATAAAGCTAATTGCAGGAAATACGCGTTTCTCAGAAATATTGCGACTTAAGTGAATTTCCATATTACCGGTACCTTTAAACTCTTCATAGATAACTTCATCCATTTTTGAGCCGGTATCGACCATTGCTGTAGCAATAATGGTTAAACTACCACCTTCTTCAATGTTGCGCGCGGCCCCATAAACACGTTTTGGTCTTTGCAAAGCATGCGCATCGACACCACCAGTGAGAACCTTGCCAGAGGAAGGAACCACCGTGTTATATGCACGTGCTAAACGGGTAATGGAGTCTAATAAAATGACCACATCTCTTTTATGTTCGACCAAACGCTTGGCTTTTTCAATCACCATTTCTGCAACTTGAACATGTCGTGAAGCGGGTTCATCAAAAGTACTGGCAATTACCTCGCCACGCACAGAGCGTTGCATTTCGGTTACTTCTTCAGGACGCTCATCAATTAAAAGCACCATTAAAAAAGCATCGGGATAATTTTTTTCAATCGAGTGAGCAATATTTTGCAGCATAATGGTTTTACCCGCTTTTGGAGGGGCAACAATTAAACCACGTTGTCCACGACCAAATGGGGCGCATAAATCCACCACACGTGCTGTCAAATCTTCTGTACTGCCATTTCCTTGCTCCATCACGAAACGTTCTGTCGCAAACAAAGGTGTTAAGTTTTCAAATAAAATTTTTCTTTTTGCATTTTCTGGTGGTTCGAAATTGATTTGATCGACTTTCAATAATGCAAAATAACGTTCGCTGTCTTTGGGTGGGCGGATTTTACCAGAAACGGTATCTCCCGTTCTTAATCCAAAGCGACGAATTTGACTTGGAGAGATATAAATGTCATCAGGACCTGCCAAATAGGATTCATCGGCAGAGCGTAAGAAACCAAACCCATCAGGGAGAATTTCTACAACGCCATCGCCTTGTATATCTTCACCTTTTAGAGCTTGAGATTTTAAAATAGAGAATATAATGTCTTGTTTTCGCATCCGCGAAGTGTTTTCTATTCCCATTTCTTGGGCAATATTTACAAGTTCGCTAATAGCCAATTGCTTGAGTTTACTAAAGTTCATACGTCACACTTGTTAAAGTTAACTGAAATGATGATCCAGAATTAATCATAAGGAAAGATAAAAAGAACAAAATGCTGAAATTCAACTTCAACATCTTATCTAGAAGACTATCATAGTATGTTTAATTTCGCCAGTACTAAATGTCATCGGAAAACAAAATACTTGGCTACTTTATTTTCAAGGAACAGCAAAACGAAATATCTTAATATTTCCTTAATTTTCTAATGGTATCATACAAAAATTATTTTGATTTTAGGTGTCATTATTTTATGACCGATATTAAGGCTCATATTTTAATTTTTTCTGGACTCAATTCTTGCATTAAAATTATGTTGGAAAATGTGTCCACAAACGAATATTATCTTATTTTCCGAGGGAACATACCCAAGAAAACCTGGCGAAAGGGTATGCAAGCAGATACATAGTTTCAAAATGTTATTAGTGATGCTAACAGCACATTTACCTTTTTGATTAAGGACCAGGATCCTGAAAAAATTATTACGAAGTACCAGTCATGGGACGAGCAAACACCTTTAGATGGGCATCCTTGTGGTAACAACTGCGCCGTTGCAGCGCAGTGGTTTTTGAAAGAATTTGCCAACATCCCTGAACCCAGCTTGTCCAATATTAGCGTCAACCTCCTGGCTTTGGGTGTGATGTGGCCAAGTTTTATTCCATGTCCTGTCACCCTCCCGGGTCGGATTATGGACAATGCCAAATTTCACATCGGCATAAGGGATAACGCTGCCATTATGCGCGAATATTCTTATTGGTTTTTATATACCAAGATGTTTCTGTCAACATTGTGTTTAGCAGCCGCAATTTTTGCTATTACGTCTATTTCTGCCATTGCAAGTTTTGGTATTGCTCCTGCTTTAGTCATAGCTGCATCTGCTGCTGTCGGCACAACATCTTTATATGGTTTTTTTACAACCTATAATCAGATTTCTGCAAAAAATATTTTAGACAGTAATCAATTTCCATCATATTTAGTGCCTGCGACCGTACCCGGTTAGGCATTTAAGATACAGTCACTTAGGCGAACACAAGTGACTGTATTTAAAATTAAATATTACTCTCAATAAAAGCACTCAGTTCTGATTTAGAGAGCAAGCCCATACGCGTTGCAATGGCTTGACCATCTTTAAACAAAATCAGTGTTGGAATACTCATCACACCATACTTTGATGGGGTTTGTTGATTTTCATCAATATTGATTTTTGCGAAAGTCACTTTATCATGATGCGATTGCGCCACTTCCTGAAAAACAGGAGCCAGTGCTCGACAAGGACCACACCACTCTGCCCAAAAATCAACAAGCACAGGTTTGCTGCTATTTATCACATCCTTTTCAAAAGCACTGTCTGTGATGGCTTTGACAAATTCACTCATAAATGTTCACCTTCAATAATGTTAATTTAAATTCAACCAAAGTCTATTATAGATCACCATGCAGCGCTTGCAAGATTGTTAACGCAGAAACCACCGCTGTTTCTGTTCTAAGGACTCTAGGGCCTAAGGTTATTCCTTGATATTGGCGATGTAATGCCAACTGATATTCAGCATCACTAAACCCACCTTCAGGACCAATCACCACGGTTAACTGTTTAGAATCATGCCATGTCAACTCTCGCCAATGCTTTCCATGGGAGGGTTGTAAAATAAATTTATTCTCAGACACATGGTCTTCAATAAATCGAGGGAATTGTTGCATAGGATAGAGGAGAGG
>JAKFUY010000028.1 GCA_021732495.1 Legionellales bacterium
AAGTAGGAAGGATCATCTTGTTGGATTAATTGTTTAGTAAGACAGGATTGGTGCTTTCACTGGACTGATTGCAGGATGGGGGGGGTGAAAAAAGATTTAATCGAGCTTGTGGGTTGTGTGCCTGTTGGGGAGCCAAATATGTTTGGTATTCTGTAATTGCTAAGTGAGTAATGATGATTGCACTGATAGTTGCGAAGATTGCAATTCCCACTGGGTTCAATAAAAAAATGGCTATAGCTGTTTTTACAGCACAAGCAGCATAAACATAAGCGCCTCCAATGGTGAGAAGTGAAGCTAGCTCGGCAGACAAGAGTAAATAATTGATACTGTGTTTCACTTCTGGCTCTAGGAGAGGCGATTGAGAATCTCTCCTATCTTCAAGTAAAAGCATGCGAGGAGATACTATTGGGCTCAATAAAGCAGCATCTAATAACAATAAAAGTATATTATCATCAATACCTTTAAATTTCGGAGTAAAATAAAAACCAATATTAGGGTTTTGCGGCGGCCGATAAAAAACAACATCTGCCAAGACCCTAAGTTGTATGTCTGGATTTATAGCAGTTGGAAATGTTTTAGACAGTTCTTGCATAGACTGAACTCTGGTCATGAGTTGACCCATTTCTAAATTACGCGGCTCATCTCTTAAGGCACTTTCAATAGCAACTTTTATTTCATTACAGATGTCTGGGTGAGCCCTATAGTGGTTAACCATTCTTTGAATTTGCTCAACAAATTGAGGGTTACTGGTATTGAATAAATTTTGGGAATACATTTCTATAGCAGCATGCAAAATTGTCAATACAATCTCTCTTTCATTTTCTTGGAATCTAATGAGGCCAACCTCCAGCACACCAACGAATTCCTCAGCATCTTCTTTTAAGCGACGGCTTAATTCACTTCGTCTAATGATATAATCTATTAATCTCTTTAAACCTTCAATCGGTTCACTGGCTTGACGCAAAAAATTTCCGAACGTTATTTTAAGCCATATTTGTTTATGGCTTAAATTTACAAACCCCTGTTTTTGACCACAGTCAGAACTTAACGCTTCATCAATCGAAAAGTATGTATTGCCCACTAACACTTTTCTTTTCGAAAAAGAACCTTCATGATAAATAAAACTAGGAGCGTTCCGTCCTAATCCATAGGATTGTGTATTATAATAATCAAAGACTGCTTGATTTTTATGCAATATGTTATATAAGCAAAGCTGATGTCCATGCCATTGGGGCGCTTCCATTAAAACAGTTGTAGCTATTTTTTGTAAATGCGGTTCAAGCCATTGTTGAGCAGGATCGCTAAGTATGTGTTCTTGAAAAACAACATTATTTGATTTCAATGCTTGTAAAATATGACCAAAAGCGAGACCCTGTACAACAGCAGAAATCTTAACAAGTTGAGGTTGCTTGATTGGGTCAAGTTTTCCTCCCTGAAATCCACCGCAACTTGAACCTGAGCCATGATATCCGGGAAGTGGCATTACATTTTCCTTCGTCGCGTCTGATATCGTAGGGAGTAGAGCTTGAAAACAATCTGAAAGCTCATGTGTAAAAACAATTTGATAGTAATTTGAGACAATTGGGGGCACAGTTAAAAATTTGTCGCTTTGCCATGATAGGGCAGTGTAACCCCTCAAAGCGCCACCTGGAACGGGATCTAGGCAAAATAGGCTTATTTGTACATGTGCAATATTTTGTTTAATTGTTGCAGCATTTTTATCAAAATATGCACCAATTTCACCATGATAACTCTTACCCAAAAATTTTATGACAGCGCCTGCTTGTGATGAGGGTTGTAAAATGCTTATTAAGTCTGAATCACATGGGGAATTCTTTATGTCTTCTAAATAATTGGTTAGAACAATTGCCTGACAGGCTCCGCGACTATGGCCAATAATACTAATGTGGGTTTTTCCGGCAACAATTGCTTCTAATACACGTAATAAACCAAGCTGAATTTTATTATCGACCTTAAGTCCAAGACCATCTGGGCCATCAATGATAGTTGCGTGTTCGCTGCAAATATGTTCAGTTCCAGGGGTGTCGGGTCTTAAACGTTCACCTGGGTGAATTAAAGACATAATTTTGCTTAAGGTCTCCCCTTCTATATCGAAAGGGGTCAGGGTGCCTAGGAGACACAGTGCAAAAAAATCAGTTCTTTCTTTGAGTTCCGAAGCCATTGTTAACTCACATTAATGATCACGTTGTGAATATTATAACCATTTTAGGTGCGTGTAGTCAATCAATATTTGTTGCTAGAGTTAATGTTTAGGTCTTTTGAGCGCAAACAAAAGAGTTGAACCATCATCGGAGTTCCAATATACTTCCGTGAGTTAAATTATCTATTTTTTTATGGAAAATTTATAGGAAATAACCCAGTCCATGATCAACCTTAGTTAGGATTGAAAATGTCAAATACGTACTCACTAAGCCGTGAAAACCCTGTACAAACGATCAGCCGTGCATGGTTGGTTTGTTTTTTAGCAGGATTGTTTTTTCTTTACGAATTTATTCAGCTCAGTAGTTTTGATGCTTTAAATGAATATCTTCAACACTATTATCACATTAATGCATCAAAATTGGGTTTGTTGGGAAGTGCCTTTTTGTGGGGGAATGTTGTTTTTTTATTACCCGCCGGAATTCTTTTAGACAAAATTGGCCCCCGAAAATCAATTTTATTGAGCTTGGCTTTAGCGATTGTAGGCCTGGGACTTTTTGCTTTTTCTTCATCATATGAGATGGCTTTTTTAGGTCGCTTTTTAACGGGCATTGGTAACGCATTTTGTTTTATCGGCATGGTCGTTTTGATAAGTCGCTGGTTTCCAGCCAATAAACAAGCTTTTGCAACAGGTGTTTTGGTAAATATGGCCTTTTTAGGTGGAATGTTTTCCCATACGCCTTTGGTTTGGTTATTGGGGAAATATGGCTTTAAACAAATTATTTGGGGCAATGTTGCATTTGGTTTAATCATTTGGGCCCTTATTTTTCTATTTGTTCAAGATGGTAAGTCCAGCACGCCTGTTATTTCTGACCATGCCAAATTAAGCTTTAAACAAGTGTTTTTAAAAATCTTTAATTTTCAAAACTTTGGTGCGGGGTTTTTCACCTCATGTTTAAATTTACCCATTTTGGTGTTGTGCGCATTGTGGGGCATTCAGTACCTGCAAGTAGCTCATCATTTAAGTATGCTTCAAGCCAGTAACGTGGTCAGTATGATATTTTTGGGAAGTATCTTTGGCTGTCCGCTGTTTGGGCTTTTTTCTGATAAAATGCAGAAACGCAAAAGCTTAATGTGGCTAGGAGGGCTGGTCTCGCTGTTTATATCAATGCCTTTGTGTATCGCACAGACTCATCTTAGTCTAAACAGCTTGATGAGTATCTTTTTTATTCTTGGCTTTTTTACTTCAGCGCAAGTCTTAAGTTATCCATTATTAGCCGAAAGCAATTCCAGTCAATTTGCAGGACGAGCATGTTCTTTTGCTTCCATGATTATCATGGGTGGGGGGATGGTGGCTCAAATGGTGTTTGGTGCTTTGCTGAGTGGGCAAACAAAACTTGGAGAAGTCGCATCGCCTGAGGCTTTTCGTTATGCAATGTGGATGTTTCCACTATGTATTATTGCGTCTTTAATAGTCCTTTCTAGAATGAAAGAAACCTACTGTCGAAATCATTTGGAGTTGTAAAAATCATGTTGTTGTCAACCCGAGAAAATATATCCATTTATTCTAAATTGTTACCTTATATCGTTTGTTTTTCAGCATCTCTGTTCTTTTTTTATGAGTTTATTCAAGGCAATATGTTTTCGTCGATCGCCGATAATCTCATGCGAGATTTTGCAATTGATGCAGAAGATATTGCTTATTTGTCCAGTATTTATTACTTATCCAACGTGATTTTTCTGTTTTTTGCAGGATATATTCTCGACCATTATTCTCCTAAAAAAACCTTATTGATTGCCATGTTGTTATGTGTTTTAAGTACTTTTGTTTTTGCGCATACCTCCAATTTCTGGATGGCCATGGGGTGTCGATTTATCACGGGTATTGGCAGTTCATTTTGTTTTCTAGGGCCAATTCGTATTGCCTCTCGCTGGTTTTCTGCAAATCGCATGGCGATGTTAACGGGGATTGTTGTGACATTTGCGATGACCGGTGGCATCTTGTCTCAATACCCCTTAACCCATTTGGTGCAACATATCGGTTGGAGGCCTGCTGTCAATTGGATTGCGTGGCTGGGGCTTTTATTATGGGTTCTGATGTGGTTAGGTATTCAAGAAAATTCGACAGGTTCCACCAAGAATCAGAAGGAAAAGCATCCATGGTTTCACACACTCAAAAATATTTACATGGATAGACAAGTTCTCAGAGCTGCAATGTATACCAGTTTGATGAATATGGGGATTGCAGTGTTTGGTGCAATGATGGGAACCCTCTATTTGATGGATCGTTTGCATATTAGTAAAGCGCACGCCTCTTTTATCAATTCGATGTTATTTCTGGGAACCATTGTTGGCGGGCCTTTGTTAGGCTGGGTGTCTGATCGTATGGCCAAACGTGTAGTGCCTATGAAAATTGCTGCAGTGGTGTCTTTATGGTTAATGCTGGTGATTATGTATTTGCCTGTTGGTCCTCAATTGATGGCAGTACTTTTTTTCTTGTTGGGATTGGTGACTGCAGCGCAAGTGATAAGCTATGCTTTGGTTGCTGAAAATAGTTCCCCACAAATCACAGCCATGGCTTTAAGCTCCATATCGGTACTGACCCAGGGTGGCTACGTCATTTATCAGAATATATTTAGTCTTTTACTGACTCATGTAGGACACGCGGTGATCAAAGAGGGCGTGCCGGTGTATTCTTTACAGAGTTACCAATCTGCCGCTTTGATTTTGCCATTGGGCTTTGCATTATCGTATTTTTTAGTTTTGAGGTTGAAAGAAACCCATGCCCGACAATTACATTAGGAATATTCAATGCGTACAGGAAGAGTTTGTATTTTAATGATGGATTCATTAGGGATTGGTGCCTCAGAAGATGCCAAACGCTATGGTGATGAAAAAGCCAATACCTTGGGACATATTCTAGAACGTTACCCAGCCCTAAAAATCCCCAATTTAATCCGTTGGGGCTTATTACATGCACTACAAGACAGCAGTGGTATGGATTTTGTGCCAAAGGATGTGACGCCCCAGGCTTGTTATGGCTATGCGGTTGAAAATAGTCATGGTAAAGATACCCCGAGTGGACACTGGGAGTTGATGGGGGCTCCTGTGTTATTTGATTGGGGATATTTTCCCAGTACGGTGCCTTGTTTTCCAGAAGCACTTATCTCTCAGTGGGTGTCGCAAGCGCAATTGCCAGGTGTATTGGGCAATACGCATGCCTCTGGTACCGATATTATTGATATGCTGGGTGC
>JAKFUY010000019.1 GCA_021732495.1 Legionellales bacterium
TTTATGTATTGCGAAATGCCTTATTACCTATGGCTACATCCTTGATTGTACTGTTGCCTAGCTTGTTTTTGGGAAGTGTATTATTTGAATCTTTTTTTGCGATACCGGGATTGGGGAATTATTTAATTAAAGCTATCAACCAACAAGATTTTATCGTCGTAAAAGCAATGGTGATGATAGGCTCATTGGCTTATTTACTTGGGCTGATGTTAACCGATGTAATGTATTTTTTAATTGATCCTAGGGTTAAAATTCAATGAAATTTTATTTATATTTAAGTGATATTTTATATTTACTATTTTGCATGTTTAGTATGTATTGGATATGGAAATCTGCGCATAATACTGCGAATCAAAAAGTATGGAACAAGATTTTTCAGCAAGAAACTGCCGTCATCTCAGCATCAATCTTGGTTTTTTTTGTACTGATATCAATGCTGGATTCGATTCATTTCTATAAGGGTTATTCAATGACTCTATTGGATCTGTTGTTTTCCCCTTTAAATATTGTTATGGAATATTCCTATTCCAAACCTTTTAGCGCAACATCGTTCATTCCCAAAGTCATTCATGAAGCTTCGGGTTATCAGCAAGTTTATCCGCATTTAAGCTATGTCCCTGAAGCGTTAAAAAATAGTCATGATGTGAGTTCGTGGTTGATAAAGACAGCGCTAACTTTAAGTTTTTATTATTGGGGTGCCTGCTTGTTTCTTTGGGTAGTATTTAAAAGCAAATGGCAAAAGCTTTATCGCCCTTATCGAATTTCAGTGACAACCATAGGGGTGATGATATGGTTAATTTTATTTTTGTATTTGTTATCAAGAAGCATCCATGTTTTTGGTACGGGACAAATTGGTCAGGATATTTTTTATCAAGCAGTTAAAAGTATTCGAACCGGTTTATTTATTAGTTCTATGACCACCATTATTATTTTGCCATTTTCCTTGATATTGGGGCTTTCGGCAGGGTATTTTGGTGGATTAGTCGATGATATCATTCAATTTATTTATACTGTCATTAGCTCTATTCCGTCGGTTTTACTGATTAGTGCAGCCTTATTATCCTGGCAGCTTTTTCAGGAGATGTATTATCCGAAATGGAGCATGATGAAACAAGCAGATGTTCGCTTATTGGTGATTTGTGTATTGTTGGGGCTGACCAATTGGGCAAGCCTTTGCCGGTATATTCGTGCTGAGGTATTTAAACTTCGAGAAATGAATTATGTGAAAGCCGCCAGACTTTTGGGTTCCTCGTCCGCATTTATTTTGCGCCAACATTTGTTGCCCAATGTCATGCATATGGTGATTATTACCGTCATTCTCGATTTTAGTTACTATATTTTAGCAGAATCAGTACTGACTTATGTTGGCATCGGTGTGTCACCGTCTACAATGAGTTGGGGGAATATGATTAACGCTGCACGTTTGGAGTTAGCAAGAACACCTGTGGTATGGTGGCCTTTGGTTACCGCATTTGGGTTTATGTTCTCAGTGGTCTTAGTTTGTAATTTATTAGCAGATGCTGTACGTAAAGCATTAAATCCCAAAGAAGAGATTTTCACTCAAAAAAACTAAATTGTCTTTTTCTTGATTGAATTGCATTTTATTTAAACTGTACCTATAATTAAAATGCAATTTAGATATAAAAAGGACAATATTATGCGTTATCAACATATATCTGTAGCTGTTGCGACCTCCGTGTTGGCGACAAGTATGACATTCAGTTCATTTGCGAATACGGTAGTATTTAGCCCACGTAACCATACTTGGACGGCAATCAATGATTCTGGTCATGTGGTTCGCAGTGGCAGTGCATCGGGAGGCGCTGGGTATTGTAAGGATATTCATCGTTCATGCCGTACACCGGTGGGTACTTATTCAGTATGGTCAAAAGGATCGGCGTCTTGTCGTTCAAGTCGCTATCCATTGCCACACGGGGGAGCCAGAATGCCATATTGCATGTTCTTTAGTAAATACTATGCGATTCATGGTTCAGATGATGTGCCAAATTATAATGCTAGTCATGGCTGTATACGGGTTCATCCCAGTGATGCCTATTGGTTATCAAAAAACTTTGTGCATATTGGCACCACGGTGAAAGTCAAACCTTATTGATTACTCATCATCGATAGAAAAAGAGGAGCCACAGCCGCAGGTTGTTTTAGCATTGGGGTTACGAATGATAAATTCTTCTTGAACCCCTAAGCTAAAATCAACCTCGGCACCATCTAAATATTGAAGACTCATCGAATCAATCAATAATTTGACTTTACCCAATTCATTTTCACATTGTTTTTCAATGATGGTATCATCTTCAGCGATTTGTTCATCAAAAGAGAATCCATATTGAAAACCAGAGCATCCGCCACCAGTCACATAAATCCGTAAACAAAGATTGTTATTGTTTTCCTCTTGAATCAGTTCTGCGACTTTATTGGCAGCCGAGGTGGTGAAATTTATCATATACATTCCTTAAGAAATCGGTTGAATAATTTTAGCGCCACCTAAACAACGATGTTTTTCATAAAAAACAATATATTGTCCTGGTGTGACAGCACGTTGAGGTGAAGAAAAATGCACATAATGTTCGTTATCATTTAGCGAAGATAGTAAACATGGATGCGCCTGTTGACGATAACGAATTTTAGTATCACATGATTTTGGGAAGTCTGTACTGGGCAAATCGACAAGCCACTCAACCGGGCCGCAAATAAGGCCTTGTGCATAAAGGGTTGGGTGTTCTTCACCTTGGGCTACAATCAATTGATTGTGCTGGATATTTTTTGACACCACAAACCAAGGCATCTCTGCGTTACCCTTGACACCACCAATGCCTAAACCCTGGCGCTGCCCAATGGTGTAAAAAATAATACCCTCATGACGTCCAATTATTTTACCATCAGTGGTAACAATATCCCCAGGCTTGGCCAATAGAAAGTCTTTAAGGAACGCACGAAAGTTTTTTTCACCGATAAAACAGATTCCAGTAGAGTCTTTTTTATCGTGATTGGGGAGTTTAAGTTGTTGTGCAATAGAACGGACTTCCGATTTAAGATAACCGCCGAGGGGAAATAGGGTTTTATTAAGAGCTTGTTTGGCGATAGCATGTAAAAAATAGGTCTGATCCTTGTTGACGTCTTTGGCTTGGAAAAGGGCTGCGCCATCAGGTGTTTCCACACGTCTTGCATAATGGCCGGTTGCTATCCAGTCAGCACCCAAACCCATGGCGTGTTGTAAGAATGCCTTAAATTTAATTTCTTTATTGCATAATACATCTGGATTTGGGGTAATACCTTGGGCATACTCATCTAAAAATATTTGAAAAACATGTTCCCAGTATTGTTTAGAGAAATTGACCGTGTGTAAAGGAATATTCAGTTGGTCGCAAACAGCTTGCGCATCTTTTAAATCATCGGCTGCAGCACAATGACCAGGGTAGTCATCTTGTTCCCAGTTTTTCATAAACAAGCCTTCGACCTCGTATCCCTCTTGTTGCAATAAAAATGCAGATACTGAGGAATCGACGCCACCTGATAAACCAATGATTACTTTTTGTTTTGACATAGAAGAACAATCTACAAAAATAAGAGTAAAAATAAAACCAATAAGTTGGCTATTATACCATGAATATGCGGTTCAACAATGATTCATTGATTAATTCGATTAAACAATTGCCGCTTATCGTCGTGTATTACAGTGATGACGCTAAGCGGCGGATTTATTATCTCGTTTGAGGTGTTCGTTGGTCAATAATATTAAGGTAAGCCAGTATTCTCAGACATTGATCAATAAAAGATTTGCATAAAGCCACAAACGTCTCCCATAGACCTGATGGAACATCAGGAGGAGCATTGTCAAGAGCTACAGAACCCTCAACGGCCAACTTTAGAACGTGTCCTGAAATATTATCCCCAATAACCGCTTGGGCAGCATCTGTAACCGCTTGGGCAGCGTCCGTTTTTGTTTGTAGACTTTCACTAGCAGCCAAAACATTTCGTGCTGCAGCGACTAATTCTGGAGCCGCGTTATGGGCAGGTTGTCTAAAAATAGAAACATCAGAAGCCATTTGAGCTATTTGAGATGAATTAGCTTGCTGGTAAGTTTTCATAAACCTTCTTATTAAATCATTTTCAACCAATCCAAAACGTAAACAAAGCTGTTCACTGGCAAAATCAGGATAACTTTCAGGACTGTTTGTAACCTTGACAATCATTGCTCTAAACAAATCCCTATATGTATATGTCCCATCTTCAAAAATTAATTTTTGTGGAGACTCAAGAGCTGCTTGAATATGAGCTCTGTCATAAAAAAAATGACTAACATAACTGTGCAGCATGGCGCTATCACTTTGTAGAAATCTGTCACAAAAAGCATCTAAGTTAATTTTTTTACGATCGAAAATGCTAATACGTTGACTTAACTTTAGGAAACCGTCCCACACCTGCATACGCATGTCCGCTGGAGTATAAGAAGGAACATGTAAAAGTCTATTCAAATCACCTTCATTTGTTTTTATAAGATCAACTGTTTTAATGATGCGCTCATATTGTGTTAAGAGGCCATGAGAGTGGATTTCCTCTAATTCTTCTCCCGCTTCTCTTTGACCAGCTGCGCGGAGTATATTCTGTACAATTAACATTGTCACTGCGTCAAATTTTTGTTTTTGTTGCTGATAAGTAGGGAGATTAAGTTCCCCATGATTGTTAGGCATACAGCGAATAACTTGTAGGCCGTCTTGAAAACCAAAATAAATCGCATCCTGAAGATTAATAACACCACCATCAGAGGTATTGCGTTTGATTTTAGTTTCAGGTGCTGGAGCATTCGTAAAAATAAATTCTATCACTTCTGGGGTTAATCTTTCAGCTATATCAGAATCTAATAGCATTAGTCGATTCAGTGATGCATTTCCACTAAGCGATTGATCATAATATTTCCTGTCACAAATTTCCTTAATTTCCCGTAATGATTGGGTAATAGCTTCAGAGGCCTCTTTTGTAGGGTTTTGTCTTAATATATCAAGAATTTCGAATATCTTAGCCATGATAAACTCCTTCTAATTTAATGCACTTTATTTTAAAAAAGATCATTGTAGCACAAAAAAGTGCAAATCAGTACGATTTATTTCCCTAATGAGTGAAGGTAAATGTCTTGGTTTTAATTTAGTTTTAAGATAGATGATTTTTCTGAAATTACGAACTTTTATAAGATAAGAAGCGAACAGTTGATTGAAGTGCATAGTTTCTTCGCATCTAGAGGTTTTTAGCTTAGGAATATATAAAAAATGATGTTAGTAGACATAAAAAAACCACATGTTATTATAAGTATCATACAAAGCGTGCCTTTGTGATTCCCGCCTTAAAACAAAACATTCATTTAAAAAATGCTTGGCTTTAATGCCGCACCTTGA
>JAKFUY010000111.1 GCA_021732495.1 Legionellales bacterium
GGGGTAAGTGGTGCTATGTCTGGGGTTGCTGCAGCTGCCCAATATTCTCGCTCTGTACAAAGTATTAGTCTTTGGGTTCGGCAACCACCGTTCCAAGCAATAATATTGCGCCATATGCAGCTTATGGCGGAGCATCAAAGGCCGCTGAGCAGTTATCAGATTACTATGTCAAAAGGGCAGAGCAGTATCACCCGGTGATACAAGTAGGGGCTGGGAACTTTGTCACTATTGTTTTTAAAGATGGATTTTTTCTAGAGCCGCAGGAAGAGCAAGGGCGCGCCCATGGTCAGCACCACTCAGCCCAAATCAATAAATCAAAATCAAGTGAGCTTGCGCAAAATGACGATGAGCTTGATTTTGCTGTGCCACCGGAAGTGTTAAATAAAATTTCCAATTCGTCTTATGGAGATATCAAATGAAAAAGTTAACGGTTTTATTCATGCTATTGCCACTTACAGCGTGTATGAACATCTCCTCGCCTATGAATACCGAATTTAGCTGTAATGCAACAGCAGGGGATAGTTGTCTAAATATTGAAGAGGTCAATGAAATGACAAAAATGCAGGCAAGACAAACAAGCTCTGCGACTTGCCTGCCTTGTTTAAAACAAAAACAGTCATTAAGAAGAACCCAATCCATCTGGATACCACCCATGGTTGATACAAAAGGGCAGGCACATCACGCTAATGTTGTGATTGCTGATTTAGATAAGAATCAAATTATTGCATAAGGACAAGGCTATGTGGGTAGATTTTATGGAGAAAGTTAAGCAAGCATCGAATCGGCTTGGCTTATTGCTTGGCGAAGATGTGAATGTGCAGAGTGATGTTAAACAGCAAAAAATGGCAAAAAAAACCTTGCAATTGGATGCGCCGATTTTATCGAATATTTTACCCTATGAGTCTATTGATGACGATTTGGTGTTTTTTAACAAAAATTCCATTGGCTTTGGTTTGCAGCTTTTGCCAGCAACTGGTGCGGATGAAACTTTAGTAAAATCCATGGCAGAGCTTATCCAAAATAAGCTTCCTCAGGGAGTCGATTGTACCGTGATGCTGTATAAGCATAATCGCATTGAAAAAGCCCTGCAAAAAGGCTTAGAGCCACTTAAATCTAAAGCCGGTATATTTGCAGAGCTTGCCGATTTAAGCTTTAGTTATCATCAAAAAGCATCACTTAACGGTTATCCAAATCATCGAAATATTGCAGCAAAATTGTGTGACTATCGCGTTTATATGTTTTTCTCTAGCACGCTTAAAACCCACTCAAAAGACCATATATTAGATATCAGGCAAAACATTGAATCTGAGTTAAATGTTTCAGGATTTGCCTTTACTCAAGTCCATCAAAATGAGTTTTCGAGATTGCTTTTAGCCTTGCTGCACCCCAATCTTTCAGAGTGCGATTGGCCGGTGGTTCAGTCAGATTTTCAAGCCTCAATTGCGCAAAATCTATCTCGAGGCAATAGCTTGTATCAAATCAATGACATGTCTTTAGATGTTGATTTAAGTGATGCATCAGGTAAGCCCTCAAAAACCAAAGTCATCAGCTGTCATATTGATAAATGGCCGCATGAAATAGCACTTTGGCAAACACCTGATTTTTTTGCCAATTTATTAAGACCTGAGCATGGGCTGCCTTGTTCGTTTTTAATTAGCTTTACTATTCGAGGTGTTTCTCAAGAAAAAATGCTAGCCAAAGCAAAGGCCAAGGCTAAATCGTTAAATTCAAATGCCAATGCCATTCAGACATTTTTAAATCCGAGCATGAAAGATGAAGCTTGTGATTGGAATTTTGTTTATGAGCAAAGTAGTAAAGGCAATATTTCATTGCTACCTTGTTTTTACAATCTAGTGTTGTTTTCTGATGCGCAATCTGAGCGAGAAGTAGTTGCTAAGGCAATTAGTGCATATCGCCAATTTGGTTTTGAATTGCGACAATCGCGAGCTACCCAATGGATTCGGTATTTGGCAAGCCTGCCATTTTTCATGTCCGAAGGATTTTTTAGTGATTTTCAAGCCTTAGGCATGATTAAAACACTCACCCATTATAACATTGCCAATCTGGTGCCGATTGTAGCTGACACCAAAGGCTCACCTCAAGGATTGTTACTGCCAACCCATAGACATCAAATTGCTTTTCTAGATACCTTTGATAACAAAAATCTACCCATCACCAACTATAACTTTTTAACAGTCGGCTCATCGGGTGCCGGTAAATCGATGTTCCAGCAAGCGCAAATTCTATCGGGGCTTGCTATGGGTGAAATGACCTATGTAATCGATTTGGGGGCCTCCTACAAGCATTTATGTGAATTGGTAGGGGGAACCTACATTGATGTCAGCAACATTACTCTAAACCCGTTTACTTTGTTTGATTTTGAAGGAAAAACCGAGCTCAAAAGTAATGCTGAAGAAGTGGCTGATTATATCCAAATTCGTGATTTACTGGCGATTATGGCAAGTCCTCATGAGCCGGTTTGTGACGTACAAAAATCTTATTTACTCGATGCTGCGATGGACGCTTGGCAGCAAAAAGGGGCTGCTGCTTGTATTGATGATGTATTGCAATCTTTAAGCAATAGACTAAACCACTTTGATGACAATTACGACCAGCGTTTAAATGATTTAATCATTTTGCTTAAGAAATACGGCACCCAAGGGGTGTATGGTAAGCTTTTTAACGGCAAGACACCTTTTGTTAACCAATCTAATTTTGTGGTTTTTGAAATGGGTGGCTTTCAGTCAAACCCTGATTTATTAATGATTGTGATGTTTGTCATGATTGTCATCATCCAAGGCCAATTTTATCAATCACCTCGACATATTAAAAAACGTTGCATCATTGATGAGGCATGGCGATTTTTATGTGAGGGCAGCAACCCTATTGCGGCAAATTTCATTGAGCAAGGTTTTAGGACAGCCAGAAAATACAACGGTGGTTTTGGGGTAATAACCCAATATCTGCTTGATACCGATAAAACCATTCAAGGACAAGCTATTGCTGCAAGTTCAGATATCAAAATCATTATGCGTCAAGGTAATTTCAAAGATTACTTAATGGCCCATCCCGATAGATTTAATCCCATGCAACAGCAAATGATTCAAAGTTTTGGCGATGTGCAGGGCTCAGGCTTTTCAAATTTAATGATTGAGGCAGGAAATAGCTATAGTTTTCATCGATATTTTGCCGATCCATTTACACGCATTTTATTTTCATCCAGTGGTGATGAATTTAGTGCTATTGAAAAGCGTGTCGCAGCGGGTATGAGCCTTATGGATGCAGTCAAAGAAGTATCAAAACTTTTTTACGGAGAAGGGTTATGAATATGAGGTTTTTGAATATCTTGAATCTATCCGCGCTAATGATAGTAGCTCTTTTGATAGCCATTTTAAGTATTTCATTAAGACCTAAAGTAGTGACTTTTAATCAAGACTACGTTTTAAGGCAATTTGTGTTACAAATCAGTCGAAACCAGCTTTCAGATGCAGTATTAAAACAAAAAACCGATAAATTTAGTCAAAACCTACACGCCTCCCTTACCCAATACGCAGATAAGCACCATGTCATGATTATCAATCAAAAGGCTGTCTTGGCCGGTAAAAAAGATATTTCTGATGAAGTTTTGAAATTATTAGTTAAAAAATTGCAGGCTAAAAATGAAAAATAAACTGTTGGCCATATTTTTAATTCTAGTGTCTCAGATAAGTCTTGCTAAATCATTGGGAACGTTTGGAGAGACTTTTCCGGTAGCTGAGATGAGTCTTTTACAATTTATTGAGGCGCGTTTAAAAAAATTAATGAAGAGCAATGCGCTTATCAATCTCCAAAATCAATGGGTTGATGATGTAAGACAATACGCCAATCGTCCAAACGCTCTTCATTTGAGGGCATCTTCTCGAACCTATCATTTTTCATACGAGCCCGCCCTTATTTTAACCAAAGATATTCGTGATGCCGATGGGCAATTGATATATGCCAAAGGCACTAAAGTCAACGCCCTTGAAAAGCTTCCATTATACAAACCCCATTGGCTATTTTTAGATGCTGATGAAAGCCTGCAGTTGGCTTATGCCAAGCGTCTTATCACGCAATACGCTGATTTAAAGATAATTTTGACCAATGGCGAGATTGAAAAAACATCGAATCTTTTAGATAAAGAAATCTTTTTTGACCAAGGCGGAAAGCTTACCCAAAAACTAGGCATAAAAGAAGTGCCTGCTTTTGTTGAAAGAAAAACCGATAAGCTTTTTATTACTATCGGGGTCGCTAATGAAAAAGCTTAAAGCGTTTATCTTATTTTTAAGTATTTTTAGCTCCAATCAAGTGCTGGCAAGCCTATGTGCCGGGCATTTTGTTAATCCCATCACAGATGTTTGCTGGTCTTGTTTGTTCCCACTTTCCATTGGCAATACTAGCGTAGTATCTTCGGGGCGTGCAGATACCGAAAATGCCAAAAGTCCAATAGGAATGTGTCCTTCAACAGTAGGGCAAAGAATAGGGCTTAACATCGGTTATTGGGAGCCTGTATCTTTAGTGGATGTGACCGATAGCCCTTATTGTTTGGTCAATCTCGGAGGCGTACAACTGCCTTTAGGCCAAAAAACAAGACGTGGCGGTAAACAACTGGTAGGGCATGGCCAAACCAGCGCGTTTTATCATGTGCATTGGTACAAATACCCATTACTCGCTTGGCTTAATTTAATTACCTCAGCCGGCTGTCATCAAGGAGGGGACTTTGATATCGCCTATCTTACCGAGCTAGATCCGACTTGGTCAGACTCACAAATGAGTTTTGTCCTCAATCCGGAGGCGGTGTTATTTGGTAATCAGGCGGCAGCGAGTGCTTGTGCTGCTGATAGTATTTCTTCAACATTGTCAAAAAAACCACTAGATAAATTGTTTTGGTGTGCTGGAAGCCAAGGCAATCATTATCCATTATCAGGCCATATTAATGCGCCCATCTCCCCGGTTCAATCTTCGCTATTACTTGCCGAAAGAATGAATTTTAAGATGCATAGAGAGCTTATGACGGCAGATTCCGATCCTCATTCACCGTGCATGGAAAAGCATTATCCGGTGCTGCCTAAATCGCGTTATCGCTATGAGTTAGTCAATCAAGTTTCAGATGGCAAGCATTGCTGGCCATCAGGGCACTCTGCACTTAGTTTTGAGGCTTTAAAAATTAAACCGCATACCTACTCACAATATGGTTATCTTGTGTGGAGGAAAAGAAATTGCGTATTTTAGGCAAAGCTTTGCCTAAAATACGTTGTGCGGAGTACCTTTTTATGTAGAGTAAATTAAATTTTGGCCTGTTATCATGGTGTTTCATTCGGTTGTTACTCAGCATAATTACAAGCCCTCCAAAAACTTTATTAAACTATCAGG
>JAKFUY010000145.1 GCA_021732495.1 Legionellales bacterium
TGAACATTTTGCGTCATCGGGTCAACGAGCTTGGTGTTGCAGAAGCTGTGGTGCAACAACAAGGAGAGCAACGGATTGCTGTCGACCTCCCAGGAATTCAAGACGCTGCGCGTGCGAAATCAATTTTAGGTGGAACGGCTACATTAGAGTTTCGTTTGGTTGATGACACCCATGATCCTTTTCTGGCTCAAAAAACTGGCGTTGTGCCCGCAGGAAGCCTGCTTTACATGATGTCAGATAAGCCAATTCTCCTGAAACGTCAAATTGTTCTCAATGGCGATGCAATTTCAAGTGCTACTTCAGCATTTGATCAACAATCAGCAGCACCAAGTGTCAGTATTCAGTTGAATTCAAACTCCGATAGAGAGTTCACAGAAGCAACTAGAACCAATATTGGTCATCGAATGGCAATTGTCTACGTTGAAACCAAATCTGATGAAATCAATATCAATGGCAAGCTTGAGCGAGTGGTTAAACGCAGCGAACGGGTAATAAGTGCACCAGTAATTCAAAGCGCCTTAGGTAAGCAGTTTCAGATTACAGGCCTACAAGACGCTGAGGAAGCAAGTCGATTGTCGATTTTACTGCGTTCGGGTGCACTGCCGACCACTATTTTTGCTGTTGAAGAAAAGACTATTGGTCCTTCTCTAGGCCAGGAAAACATCCATGCAGGAATGATGTCGCTGATGGTAGGGATGCTTATCGTTTTAAGTTTGATGTTGGTTTACTACCGTGTATTTGGTCTGGTTGCGGATATCGCTTTAATGCTAAATTTGGTATTCCTCGTGGCGTTGTTGTCTTTGATTGGTGCAACACTGACCTTGCCAGGAATTGCCGGTATCGTACTGACATTGGGTATGGCAGTTGATGCCAACGTTTTAATCAATGAGCGAATTCGTGAAGAATTACGTTTGGGGTTAAGTGCACAAGCAGCCATTCGTGCTGGCTATGAGCGCGCATTTGCAACCATTTTAGATGCAAATGTCACCACCTTTATCGTAGGCTTAATTTTATTCTCATTGGGATCGGGACCAGTGCGGGGATTTGCTGTTACGCTATGTTTAGGATTGTTGACGTCAATGTTAACTGGAGTCACCTATTCTCGTAGTATCGTGAACGCTGTTTATGGTGATCGAAAACTTAAAAAATTATCAATTGGGATATAAAAATTATGGAATGGTTTAATCCAAATGCTCAGTATAATTTTATGGGATGGCGTAAATTTAATGCCATCTTTTCATTGATCCTAATTTTGATTTCATTAGCGGGACTGGCGACCAAAGGTTTAAATTGGGGTCTTGATTTTACGGGTGGAACTCAAATTGAGATGTCGTTTCCAGAAACCGCAAATATTGAAGCAATTCGACTAATACTGAAAAACAAAGGTTATCATGATGCGCAAGTGATGACTTATGGAAATTCACAAGATGTGCTTATCAGTTTGGCTTCATCAGTTGGGGAGGACGTCAACAAAATTCGTTTTCAGATGACGCAATTGTTTCCAAAGGTGACCATACAACAAATTAGTTATATTGGGCCACAAGTAGGGCACGAGTTGGCTAGCAAAGGAATTATTGCCGTGATTGTGGCCGTTCTTGCGACCATGGTTTATATTGCTGTTCGTTTTGAATATCGCTTGGCCGTAAGCTCTGCTATTGCCTTGATTCATGATCCGATGTTAATTCTTGGGGTTTTTTCTTGGTTGGGTATTGAATTTGATTTAAAGGGGCTGGCGGCTGTGTTGGCAGTGATTGGTTATTCACTCAACGATACCATCGTGGTATTTGATAGAGTTAGAGAAAACTTCTTGAAAGTCCGACGTGCCGAACCTGAAGAGATCATGAATTTGTCTATCAACCAAACATTGTCTCGCACCATTATGACGTCATTTTTAACCTTGTCAGTGGTATTGGCTTTGTTATTTTTAGGTGGCGAGAGTTTGCGCGGTTTTTCACTGGCACTGTCTATTGGTATCATCATTGGAACTTACTCTTCAATTTATGTGGCTGGAAGTTTGGCAATTTGGATGGGCTTAAGTAAAAAAGATTTTATTCCAAAACCAAAAATGGATTTAAGCGAACAACCCTAACCATTGAGGCTAGTGAAATACCCTGGATGGTGTTAAAATGCCCGGGATTGAAGTGGATATTTTACAATAAGGTATAAATGGCTTTTATTTTTCCTTATTTTTGTTCCAGACAGCTTAATTCATTGCATGGATCTGCTGGAAATTCTGATAAAATGCTGTATATTATATGACTATTTTTTAATTTATTTTAAGTTTATGAGAGTGCTATGACTGATTTAAACCTTTACAGAAACATTGGTATCTTTGCCCACGTTGATGCGGGTAAAACCACTACAACTGAGCGTATTCTTAAGCTCACCGGTAAAATCCATAAAATGGGTGAAGTTCACGAAGGTGAATCAACAACCGATTTCATGGCACAAGAAGCAGAGCGCGGTATAACCATCCAGTCAGCTGCAATCAGTTGTCACTGGAAAGGTACGCGATTTAACGTTATCGACACCCCAGGACACGTCGATTTCACCGTAGAAGTTTATCGTTCCCTGAAAGTTCTTGATGGTGGCATCGGTGTTTTCTGTGGTTCTGGCGGCGTTGAGCCACAGTCAGAAACCAACTGGCGCTATGCAAATAATTCCAAAGTATCGCGTTTGATTTTCGTTAACAAACTCGACCGTATTGGTGCAAGCTTCCTTAAAGTTACCGAGCAAATTAAGAAAGTATTGGGTGCACAACCATTAATTATGACCTTGCCAATCGGTATTGAAGATAACTTCGTTGGTGTCGTCGACCTATTAACCCGCAAAGCATACATTTGGGACGAAACTGGCCAGCCAGAAAACTATACGGTTACCGATGTGCCTGCCAATATGGTAGATGACGTTGAATTGTACCGTGGTCAACTGATTGAAACAGCCGTTGAGATGGATGATAATTTACTGATGGGTTACCTAGAAGGCGTAGAACCATCTATTGAAGATATCAAACGCTGTATCCGTAAAGGTACATTAGACTTAGCCTTCTTCCCAACCTATTGCGGTTCAGCCTTTAAAAACAAAGGCATGCAACTATTGCTAGATGCTGTAGTTGATTATTTACCAGCTCCTCACGAAGTAAATCCTCAGCCTTTGACTGATGAAGAAGGAGAGCCTAACGGTGAATTTGCAATTGTTTCTTCTGATGAGCCATTTCGTGCCTTAGCATTTAAAATTATGGACGACCGTTTCGGTGCTCTAACTTTCGTACGTATATACTCTGGAAGGCTAAACAAGGGCGATACCATACTTAACTCCTTCACTGGAAAAACCGAACGAGTCGGTCGTATGGTGGAGATGCAAGCGAATGAACGTAATGAATTGCAAGGTGCTGAAGCAGGCGACATTATTGCGATTGTAGGCATGAAAAACGTGCGAACTGGACACACTCTTTGTGATCCGAAACATGAGTGCACACTTGAGGCTATGGTTTTCCCAGAGCCCGTTATCTCTATTTCTGTTACGCCAAAAGACAAAGGCTCAGTTGAAAAAATGAGTATTGCGATTGGTAAAATGGTTGCAGAAGATCCAACGTTTAGGGTTGAAACCGATATCGATTCAGGTGAGACGATTCTTCGTGGAATGGGTGAATTACATCTTGATATTAAAGTCGATATTCTAAAGCGTACCTATGATGTTGATTTAATCGTAGGTCAGCCACAGGTTGCGTATCGTGAAACTATCACCAAAACGATTGAAGACAGTTATACCCACAAGAAACAATCGGGTGGTTCTGGTCAATACGGTAAGATTGATTATACCATTTCTCCTGGTGAACCAAACTCTGGATTTACTTTCGTAAGTACCGTTGTTGGTGGAAACGTTCCTAAAGAATACTTCCCTGCAATTGAGAAAGGGTTCCGATCAATGATGGGTAGTGGAACACTTGCTGGTTTCCCACTGTTGGATGTTGTTGTCAACCTCAGAGACGGGGGTTACCATGCTGTTGACTCCTCAGCGATTGCATTCGAAATTGCTGCAAAGGGTGCGTTCCGTCAATCCATTCCAAAAACTGGTCCACAATTACTTGAGCCCATCATGAAAGTGGATGTTTATAGTACTGAAGATAAAGTGGGTGATGTCATCGGTGATTTAAATCGTCGACGCGGCATGATATCTGGTCAGGAACCAAGTGCTACAGGTGTGCGTGTTAAGGCCGATGTCCCTCTTTCAGAAATGTTTGGTTACATCAGCACTTTGCGTACTTTGACCTCTGGTCGCGGTCAATTCTCTATGGAGTTTTCTCACTATGCGCCTTGCCCAAACAGCGTAGCTGAAGCCGTGATTGCCAAAGAAAAAGAAAGAAAAGCTGCAGCTGGCAAATAAGCTTGCTTGTAGTATTTAAAAAGCCCTGTCAGTTTAGGCTGATGGGGTTTTTTTGTCTGATTCTTCCTGAGGCCTCTGGAGTAAAAGGAGTAATTTCTTAACAAGAGCGGCATGAATCGAGAGACTCGTGGGGAAGATCAGCTTTGACGATACTCTGGCACATCCTTAATGTCGATGATGCCATATTCATAGAACACTTTTTTTAATGGCTTTACGGATTTTTTGAATCAGTTTTTTCTTTTAATTATTGCTATTTTACATATACAAAGTGAATACTAATGCAATGCTTTTAATTTTTATTTTATGAGAACAATATTCGCTTTAGTTACTTTCCTTCTTTATGCCTCAATGGGACATGCGATGCTCTCATATTATAAACTATGGGGACTTTATACTTATAATGGTCGATATAATGACTTACTTTATTTGGTGGAACCTCAAATTCGTACAGTTAATCGAGACGGGGTTTACCAACAACTTTTAATTAATCAAGGTTTTGGATTTTGGGCCACTAAAACCTTACAACTTTGGGCCGGGCAAACCATCGTTAATTACCTTGCTTCAAACAATGTGGTTGATGATATTCAAATAGGTGTTACCGGTGAATATCGATTGTGGCAGCAAATCAATTATGTGAGAAGCAATACTCTCCTAGATAATATTATGTTTAGAAATAGACTAGAGGAGCGGCATGCGGAAAGTTTGTCAAGTTGGGCTGTTCGTTTTCGAGACAGATTATACTGGACAATCCCCATTGCCACAAATCAATCTATTTATATCAGTGATGAATTTTTTATTAATGTTAATCGCCCCACTTGGATTTCTTCTCCTACTTTTGACCAAAATAGATTGTATCTTGGTATTATAATGACCCCAACAATTTAGACCACAAAAATTTAAAAATTTAGGAGATAATAGCCTCTACTTTGGAGGTTAACATGGCAAAGAATAAAAAGTGGTCATCGGCAGCTAAATTTGAGATAGCACTGC
>JAKFUY010000162.1 GCA_021732495.1 Legionellales bacterium
ATTGAACATGAGTTAAATGAAAAGCCAGCCTGGTCGTATATCAAAATAGAAGCCTTATTTGCTTCTCAAGAACGAATAGAGACTGCAAAAAAAACCCTAGAGGCCGCCCACCTTGGTCAAAATATCAAAGGCTATGAAATTGCCAATAAAAATTGGATCATTTATGGCTTAAAAGATTTTCAACCTATCGAAATTGCTGAAAATCTTTGGATCTACCCCCCTTGGTTAGTCCCCCCAAATACGAAAGAGCCATTTATTGTCATTGATCCGGGTTTCGCTTTTGGAACCGGTCAGCACGCCACCACTAAGATGTGTTTAGAATGGCTTTCCCAACATGCGCTAAAAGGCAAAACCATCATTGACTATGGCTGCGGTTCCGGTATTTTAGCACTTGCCGCACTTAAATTAGGCGCCCAAAAAGTCTATGGGATTGATATCGACCCTCAAGCGTGTGATGCCAGTCGACAAAATGCCAACCTTAACCATATTTTAGAACACCAATTTATCATTGGTGAACATCCTGCCATCTTACCCAATGATAGCGATATTCTCATTGCCAATATTGTTATGAACCCGTTATTAGCGTTTCGCGATTTCTTCCATGAAAAAGTAAAATCGGACGGATATCTGGTCTTGTCTGGTTTACTAAAAACACAATTAGATACCGTCATTAGCCATTACCAACATTGCTTTCAACTGTTAGCTACCCATACTGAACTGGATTGGGGCTGCTTGGTATTTAAGCCTCTACCCCTTTAATCCAGAGAAACCGATGCGTGTATTAGGAATTGAATCTTCTTGTGATGAAACAGGTATCGCCATTTACTGTCAAGACAAAGGCTTGATTGCCAATGCGCTTTATAGCCAAATTAAAGCGCATCAAGTCTATGGCGGTGTTGTTCCAGAACTGGCTTCTCGAGATCATATTCGAAAAGTTATTCCACTGCTTGAGCAAGCCCTCCTAGAGGCCCACTTAACGCTTAAAGATATTGATGCCATTGCTTATACTGCCGGGCCGGGGCTGATTGGTGCATTGTTGGTCGGTGCTGGTTTTGCAAAAAGCCTAGCGTATAGTATGCAAGTGCCAAGCATTGCCGTGCATCATTTAGAGGCTCATTTACTCATTGCACAAATGGAATCACCCGAGATTCAATTCCCGTTTTTAGCGTTACTTGTATCAGGGGGACACACCCAATTGATTTTGGCTAAAGGCCTTGGCGACTACGAAATGCTTGGAGAAACCATTGATGATGCCGCAGGAGAAGCGTTTGATAAGACCGCAAAAATAATGGGCATTCCTTATCCAGGTGGCAAAGCATTATCAGAGCTTGCTTGCGAAAAAGCTTTTCTTAACTCAGCACTCAAGCCGTTTCCAAGGCCTCTATTAGATAGACCTGATTTTAATTTTAGCTTTAGTGGCTTAAAGACTCACTGCCTTTATGCTTGGGAAAAATCTGCAAAAGACGCGCAAAGCAAAGCCGCCATTGCTTATGCGTTTCAAACGGCAACAGTGGCTACTTTGGTTGAGAAATGTCGACGTGCTGCGGTTCACACCCAAGCCAAACAACTGGTGGTGGCCGGAGGGGTTGCCGCCAATCGTGATTTGAGAGCGCATTTGCATGAGCGGATTTCACAATGTGAAATCTTTTTCCCGTCCTTGCCCTATTGTACCGACAATGGTGCGATGATCGCCTACACTGGCTTTCAGTACTTTAAAAACCAGCGAATTGATGAAGACTTAGCCATCCGCGTCAAAGCCAGGTGGCCGCTCGTTAAAACTTAACCAGGCTTTCTTCACCTTTCATTAAGCGCACAATATTCTGCTTATGCTTATATAAAACCAATGTTGTCATAAACAATAAAGGAACGAACAATGCATGTAAGTGAACCATAAAAATACTAATAAATGGTGCGGAAACCACCATGACTATCGATGCTAATGATGAATATCTCTTCCATAATAGCAATAACATCCAAACCAACATGCAGTTAAAGCCAAACAAGAAATGAATCCCAAAATAGCAACCCAAAGCAGTTGCAACCCCTTTGCCGCCTTTGAATTGAAAAAAAAGTGGGTAGATGTGCCCTAATACACACGCTAAGCTTATCCAGCCTAAAAATGGCAGAGAGACAGATAGAAAATGTCCTAATAACACAGGAATCGTACCTTTTAGCATATCCCCTGCAAACACCATAGCCGCATATTTTTTACCATGTAAGCGCATCACATTGGTGGCACCTGGATTCATAGAACCAGATGCTCTCGGATCGGATAACCCAAATATGCGACAAACAACAATCGCAGAACACATTGAGCCCGATAAGTAGCCCACCAACATCAGAACCAAGCCTGCCAAGACTGACATTTATTCTCCTCGTGCGAATATAAATATTGAGCATATCATGTTAGTTGTCAAAATCAAAAATATAGTCTTATACTTAATCTGAAATCCACGGAGGAAACAATGAACAAAAATACATCTGTTGTAGGCGCTATAATCGGTTCTTTAATGTGCGGTATGACTTGGGCAGGAATTCCAGGAACCTACCATTGCGAATCATCTCACCATGGTAAACAGCACAAAGGAGATATCGTTGTCCATAAAATGGGGGACAAATATACCTTCGATATGAGCATGGTAGGCAAAGACAAAAAAATGCATGGTACATTAATAAGCACGAATGATTCTAAAAGATTTATCAACTCATGGAAGTGTAAAAAAGGTGTTGGAATGTCTACATGGACATTTACCGACAAGTCATTAATGATTGACTCGACACATCTTCGTAAAGATTCGAAAGACAAAATGCATAAAATGACCCAATGCACTAAAAAATAATCCCATCCAAGTAACGAGGTGACCATAAAAGGTCACCTCTCAATTCTAAAGCATTGTTTTTCCTTCCTAGTTAAAAGCACCAAAGCCCCCTTCCTTGCCGAAATCATTCATTAATATTGATGCTTGTAAGCTTGCTTGCGTATTTTATAGGCCGGTTAGTTGTCAAAACAAAAAATAACACTATACTTAATTTAGACACAAGGGAGGCACTATGAACAAAAATACAAATATTGCAAGCGCGATAATCGGCTCTTTAATGTGCGGCATGGCTTGGGCTGGAATTCCTGGGACATACCATTGCGAATCACCTGCTAAAGATAAACATCGATTGGGCGATATTGTAGTCCAAAAAACAGGAAATCAGTACGCTTTTACAATGGAAATCTTAGGCCATGACAAAAAAATTCATGGCACGCTAATTAACACGCATCATTCTAATCGATTTATTCATTCATGGAAAAGGGAAGAAGATGTTGGAATATCAGAATGGGTTTTTGACAATAAGTCATTAAACCTTAAGTCTTCGCATCTTTATCTCGACGGAGTAAAAATGCATAGAATCACCCATTGCACCAAAAAATAATCCGAAGTGATTGACTGGGTGACCCTAAAGGTCACCTTTTTAATCTAGCAAAAATTGTTTAATCAACTCATTGTTAAATCGTTGACCCTTCGCTGTAATTTGCCACTGTTCTTCTTCGATATTCACAAGCCCTAAAGACTGTGCCTTTTGCAAACCACTCATTAATATCAATGATGGCAAGCCGGTGCGTTCTGTAAATAATTCAAAAGATACAGGTGTCAGCAATCGTGAGGCATTTAACATAAACTCAAACAGCCTATCGCCAGAACTAGAAATAATTTTATGCTCGGCAATAAACCCATTTTTCGCATCGATATAACTATTCGGTTGACGAATTTTGGCCAATCGACTCATTTGACCCGGCTGGGTAGTCAATTTTGCATGCGCACCTGCACCAATACCGAAATAGTCCCCAAACAACCAATAGTTCAAATTATGCTTGCTTTGACTGTCTGCTCTGGAATATGCAGAAATTTCATAGCGCTCAAATCCTTCTCGGACTAATAACGCACGCGCCTGCTTTTCCATGTCATCAAACACTGCCTCATGCGGTTGCACGGGTGGTTTTTTATAAAAAACAGTATTGGGTTCAATGGTGAGCTCATACCACGATAAATGTTCCGTTTGACAATCGATGGCAAGTTTTACATCCGATAGCGCATCAGTGACTGACTGTCCAGGAAGGCCATACATCAAATCAATGTTGATACGAGAAAACCCGGCATCTTGAGCCATCTCAATAGCATTTCTTGCCATATTAGCATCATGCACACGCCCTAATGTTTTCAAAAACCGATTATCGAATGATTGTACCCCTATCGATAAACGATTGATGCCAAGCGCACGATACTCACGAAAACGTCCACTATCGACAGCACCAGGATTCGCTTCTAAAGTAATCTCGATGTCTTTGGGGATATCGATCATCTCAGCCAATTGAGAAAACAATTCATCATATGCAGACGGAGAAAACAAACTAGGAGTCCCACCGCCTACAAAAATTGAATATAATTGTGTTCTAGGATAAGATTTTAAATCGTGGGCAAAATCATCAATTAATCTTGAAATATATTTTGCTTCATCCACATCAGATGTCTTTTTGTGTGAGTTAAAATCACAGTATGGGCATTTCTTTATACACCATGGAATGTGTATATACAGACTTGTGGGTATCGCCATTTTTCATTACAACTTGTTAAAAATCAATGATATCATATTTTCACTGATTAACGGCTATTAAAGAGTGAGGAAATTAAATGAATAGACGTATAAGAGTAGCAATTACTGGTGCTGCAGGCCAAATTGGTTACGCCTTATTATTTCGTATTGCATCTGGGCAAATGTTTGGTTCCGATGTCGATGTTGAACTCAATTTACTTGAGCTTGAACAATCGTTGCCGGCACTAGAAGGTGTTGCAATGGAATTAATGGATTGTGCCTTCCCTCGGTTAAAAGATATCACCCTAACCTCCAGCTTAAAGACTGCCATGGATGATGTTAACTGGGCTCTTCTAGTGGGCTCAGTACCTAGAAAACAAGGGATGGAACGCTCGGATCTGTTAAAAATTAACGGTGAGATCTTTATTGAACAAGGCCGGGCTTTGAACAATTACGCCAATAAAGATGTTAAGGTATTTGTCGTAGGAAACCCCTGCAACACCAACTGCTTAATTGCCAAACACCACGCACCTGACATTCCAAGTAGTCATTTTTTTGCAATGACGATGTTAGATGAGCTTCGTGCCCGCGCGCAATTGGCCATGAAAGCCGATGTGGATATTAGCAATGTCAGTCAAATGACCATTTGGGGTAATCACTCATCCACTCAATTTCCTGATTATTATCATGCAAAAATTCACGGCCTACCAGCGCCCCAGGTCATTGAGGATCCAGCATGGTTTA
>JAKFUY010000120.1 GCA_021732495.1 Legionellales bacterium
GGCGATAATGTTAAATTAATGGTAAATTTGCACTCTCCAATTGCTATGGATGAAGGCTTGCGTTTTGCGATTCGTGAAGGCGGTCGTACAGTAGGCGCAGGTGTAGTTGCAAAAATCATTGCATAATGGTGAGAGCTATGAATCAAAATATTAGAATTAAATTGAAATCGTATGATCATAATATGATCGACAGTTCAACAAAAGAGATCGTTGAAACCGCTAAGAAAACTGGAGCCCAAGTCAAGGGCCCCATTCCTTTGCCAATTAAAAAGGAAAAGTTTTCTGTGTTAAAATCACCGCATGTTAACAAAGATGCACAGGATCAATATGAGATTCGTACTCATAAAAGATTAGTTGTCATTGTTAACCCTACTGATAAAACAGTTGATGCTTTAATGAAACTGGATTTAGCAGCAGGTGTAGATGTGCAAATTAGTTTAGACGATAATTAGTAGCGACAGTAATTGCTGTAAGCGCTGATATGGCGAATCAGTTGATGATGGAGTAAAAATATAATGAAACTAGGTTTATTAGGACGCAAGCTTGGTATGACCCGATTGTTTTTATCGGATGGTCAAGCTGTTCCTGTTACAGTAATCGAAGTTAAACCCCACTTTGTTTCACAAATTAAAAGTTTGGAACAAGATGGGTATAATGCTCTTCAATTAACCTCTGGCCAAAAAAAATCATCTCGTGTCAATAAACCTTTAGCAGGTCATTTCGCTAAAGCAAATATTGAAGCCGGTGATTTGATTGCCGAGTTTCGATTGACAGAATTAAGTACAAATCAATTAGGTGATCAATTGATCATCTCTGATGTATTTACAGAAGGGCAATATGTGGATGTATCCGGAACCTCAAAAGGTAAAGGATTTGCTGGTACAGTTAAGAGACATAATTTTAGAACACAAGATGCGACACATGGTAACTCTCGGTCACATCGCGTTCCTGGTTCCATTGGACAAAACCAAACACCTGGTAGAGTATTTAAAGGTAAAAAAATGGCCGGACATATGGGAAGTGAACGTTGTACTGTACAATCATTGCAAATTATGAAGATTGATCAAGAAAAAAATATCCTTTTGATCAAGGGTGCAATTCCAGGTGCTCCAGGTGGCAGAGTTGAAGTTCGACATGCTGTTAAGATGCAGTCAGGAGCATAATTATGAATATTACTACAAAAGACACGAATAAAGAAATTTCTCTAAATGAAGTCATTTTTAATCGTGAATACAACCAAGGTCTTGTTCATCAAACTGTTACGACACTTTTAAACTCTTATCGTTCTGGAAACAGTGCGCAAAAAACGAGAGCAGAAGTTCGTGGTGGTGGTAGAAAACCTTGGAACCAAAAAGGTTCTGGTCGTGCCAGAGCAGGTACTATACGTAGTCCTTTATGGAGAAGCGGTGGTGTAACATTCGCCTCTAAAAAGCGATCCTACTCAGCCAAATTAAATAAAAAAATGTACAAGGCAGCAATTAGTTCTATATTTTCAGAACTATTAAGACAAGGTCGCTTACATGTTGTTGAAAACATTACTTGTCCTGAGCCAAAAACGAAAGCCTTCTTACATTTAATGAATGGTTTCAATATTAATGAAGCATTAATATTAGTCCATGATTTTGGTGAAACAGAATATCTTGCATCTCGCAATCTACCTCAGTTTGATATTTGCGATATTGAATTTATGGATCCATATTCGTTACTCCGCTTTGAGAATGTTTTAATAACATCAAAGGCCCTAGAACTTGTTGAGGAGCTATTACAATGAATATAGAAAAGAAATTTATCGTTTTGCGAGAACCTCATACATCTGAAAAATCAACAATTGTTGCTGATAAATTGAATCAATTTGTTTTCAAAGTTGCAACAACTGCTACCAAGCTAGAAATTAAAAATGCGGTAGAGGATATTTTCAAGGTTAAAGTAGAAAAAGTTTCTACTATTAATGTGAAAGGTAAGAGCAAGCGTTTTCGTGGTAGAGAAGGAAAACGTAATGACTGGAAAAAAGCTTATGTAGCACTTCAGGATGGTTTTGATCTTGATTTTGCTTCAGTAGATTAAGGTGATATGATATGCCAATAGTTAAAGCCAAACCAACATCTCCCGGCCGAAGAGGCCTGGTCAAAGTTGTTCATCCCGATCTTCATAAAGGAAAGCCTTTACGTTCACTAGTAGAATCTTTGTCAAAAACTGGTGGTCGAAACAATACGGGACGTATTACGGTACGCCATATTGGTGGTGGAACTCGTGCTAAATATCGTATAATCGATTGGAAGCGTCAAAAAGATCATATTGAAGCTACCGTAGAAAGATTGGAATATGATCCTAACCGCACTGCTTTGATTGCATTAGTCTTGTATAAGGATGGTGAAAGAAGATATATTCTAGCACCAGCAAATCTCAAAGCCGGCGATATGATTTGTAGCGGCGAGCAAGCCCCTATTGCTGTAGGGAACTGCTTACCGTTAAAAAATATTCCAGTTGGAACTGTGATCCATGCTGTTGAGATGAAACCAGGAAAAGGTGCTCAGATGTTAAGAAGCGCTGGAGTAAGTGGACAAATCATAGCTAAGGATGGTGCTTTTGCAACAATCAGATTACGCTCAGGTGAAATGCGTAAAATTCACGCCACTTGTCGCGCAGTTGTCGGTGAAGTTAGCAATAGCGAACACAATCTAAGATCGCTTGGAAAGGCCGGAGCGAGCAGATGGCGGGGTATTAGACCTACTGTCCGAGGTGTCGCGATGAACCCTGTCGACCATCCACATGGTGGTGGTGAAGGAAGAACATCAGGCGGACGTCATCCTGTTTCACCTTGGGGTGTTCCAACCAAGGGATTCAAAACACGTCGTAACAAACGTACGAAAGTATTTATTGTACGATCGCGTCATCAGAATTAGGAGCTATGAGGAAATATCATGCCACGTTCAATTAAAAAAGGTCCATTTATCGATGCACATTTAATGGCTAAAGTTATTACAGCTGTTAAATCAAATTCAAAGAAACCCATTAAAACCTGGTCGCGTCGTTCGACCATACTACCAGATATGATAGGCATCACCATTGCTGTTCATAATGGAAGGGATCATATTCCTGTATTTGTAACAGACAATATGGTTGGTCACAAACTGGGTGAGTTTGCTCCGACACGGACATTTAAACAACACTCCGGTGATAGAAAAACCGCGAAGGGTAAGTAGAGGTTTCTATGCGCGTAACAGCTAAGTTAAGTAATGCACCAATATCTGCACAAAAAACTCGATTAGTTGCTGATATGATCCGTATGAAAAATGTTTCAAATGCACTGAACATTTTAAAATATACGGAAAAAAAAGCAGCCGAGAAAATTTTGAAATTGTTAACATCAGCTATTGCCAATGCTGAACACAATTTTGGCGCTGACATTGATGAATTGATTGTATCAAAAATTTGTGTTGATGAAGCATCATCATTAAAGAGAATTAGTCCTCGTGCAAAGGGTAGGGCTAATCGTATATCAAAGCGTCAGTGTCATATTGTCATTGAGCTGGCGGATGGGGAATAATTATGGGTCAAAAAGTTAATCCAATTGGTATCCGTTTAGGCTTCACCAAGCAGTGGAAATCTGTTTGGTATGCCTCTAAAAATTATTCTGTATTATTGAATCAGGATATCAATTTACGTCGTGAATTGAAGAAGAAACTATATGCTTCTGGTATTAGTTATATTAAAATCGAAAGACCTGCTAACAATGCGGTGATCACTATTTATTCTGCGCGCCCTGGTGTGATTATTGGAAAAAAGGGTGGTAGTGTTGAAGGTTTGAGACAAGATATTTCTAGTACTCTTGGTGTCCCTGTCCACTTGAACATCGAAGAGGTAAAAAAACCTGATTTAGATGCTACATTGGTCGCCGAGTCGATTGCTCAACAGCTTGAACAACGTGTCATGTTTCGACGTGCTATGAAGAGAGCTGTTACCTCTGCAATGAAGGGTGGTGCTAAGGGAATCAAAATTTGTGTGAGTGGACGTTTAGGCGGTGCTGAAATTGCTCGCAGTGAGACGTACAGAGAAGGCCGTGTTCCTCTTCATACATTTCGGGCTGATATAGATTATGGTGTTGCAGAATCTAAAACTACCTATGGTATTATTGGTGTTAAGGTTTGGATTTGCAAAGGTGAAGTGCTTCCTCAGAAAAAGCGCGTAACTGTTGATTAGTAACAGGGGTACATAAAATGTTACAACCAAAACGAACAAAGTTTCGAAAACAACAAAAAGGTAAAAACCGTGGACTAGCTCATCGTGGCTCCACTGTTGCTTTTGGTCAATTTGCACTCAAAGCAGTTGAGCATGGCCGTTTAACTGCCAGACAAATTGAAGCTGCACGTCGTGCAATTTCCCGTGCAATTAAACGGGGTGGAAAAATATGGATTCGTGTTTTTCCGGACAAGCCAATTACCCAAAAACCATTGGAAGTTCGCCAAGGTTCTGGTAAAGGTAATGTAGAATACTGGGTTGCTCAAATTCAACCAGGCCGCATTCTTTTTGAAATGGAAGGCGTGCCGAAGGAGCTTGCACAACAAGCTTTTCAACTGGCTGAGGCTAAGCTTCCGTTTAAAGTGATTTTTGCTGAACGACAGGTGATGTAATGAATTCTATAGATAATTTGAAAGATTTAGATCTTGACGGATTGAAAACTGCTTTAGTTGCATCTCGTGAAGAGCAATTTCGTTTAAGATTTAAGAAATCTCGTGGTGATTTGAGTAAAACACATTTGCTTAAAGACGTTAAAACAAAGATTGCTCAAATTAAAACGTTGATGAAACAAAAAGAAGAGGTATAAAATGTCTGAGCAACAAAAAACAGTACGCACTGTTACTGGTAAAGTTGTAAGCGACAAGATGGATAAAACCATCGTTGTCTTGGTGGAGAGAACCGTAAGACACCCAAAATATGAAAAAATTATCAAAAGACGTTCTAAATTGCATGCTCATGATGAAAATGGGGCAGCAAAAATTGGTCAAATGGTAAGGATTCAGGAGTGTCGTCCAGTCTCTAAGACTAAAACATGGAAACTTGTTGAGATATTATAACGTATTCACCTATTGAAAAGTCCTGAATTTTTGTTATAATACCCA
>JAKFUY010000062.1 GCA_021732495.1 Legionellales bacterium
TTTTCGCTCAGACTTTTACAACCAACCAATAGAATTTTCCTCAAGTTAGGTGCGGCCTTTAGAAGGATATCAAGGTTTTCACTAGAAATATTGGCCCCTGATAAGACAATCGCTTCAAGACTGGCAAGGCTTCCTGGATCAAGATTAAGCTTTTCGCTCAGACTTTTACAATCACTCAAATCAATTGTCCTCAAGTTAGGTGCGGCCTTTAGAAGGATATCAAGGTTTTCACTAGAAATATTGGATCCTCGTAAGTCAATCTCTTCAAGACTGGCACGGCTTCTTGGAGCAAGGTCAAGCTTTTCGCTCAGATTTTCACAACCAACCAATAGAATTTTCCTCAAGTTAGGTGCGGCCTTTAGAAGGATATCAAGGTTTTTACTAGAAATAGTGGCCCCTCGTAAGTCAATCTCTTCAAGACTGGCAAGGCTTCCCTGATCAAGGTCAAGCGCGGCGTTCAGACTTACACAACAACCCAATCGAATTGTCCTCAAGTTAGGTGCGGCCTTTAGAAGGATATCAAGGTTTTCACTAGAAATATTGGACCCTGATAAGACAATCGCTTCAAGACTGACAAGGCAATTTGGGGAAAGCTCAAGCTTGGCGTTCAGGTTTTGACAATAACTCAAATCAATTATCCTTAAGATAGTCGCGGCCTGCAGGATGATTCCAAGGTTTGTACTAGAAATAGTGACGTTAATTAAGTGAATCTCTTCAATCTTTCCAAACAATTTATGTTGTGTGCTGTGTAATTGTACTAGAGTTTCTGCTGGGACAGAAACTTTCCTATAATTATGCTCGACTACAATGTCATTTTTTTTTGCTATTGCTTCTAAATCTTCCATCCACCTCAGCGCTTCTGATGAAATTTCATCGACAATGATTTTTGTAAGTTTTGGCGTACTGGCACCTAAAATCTCGATTAACAAGCCTAGTTGTTGAGTGTCTTTATGCATGTCACTGTTACGCAAAACACGCTCTCCAGGTTCGATCTCATCTGATAAAACATAGTTTAGCCAGTAATCATCAAGCACCTGCACTTCATCATGAGTGAGCTTGTTTTGCGTAACCGCAGCCCTAGTTATATCCTGTGTATAAGCAAGGGTCATAGCCTTTCGAATATCGTGATTATCCAGCATTGACAAGTGATGCTTTTCCATCGGGACAACACGGCCATCTTGCCACATGTAAATCAAAAACCCTTCGTCAATTAATTTACCAAGTTCTATTTTCACCATCTCAATTTTTTTCGGTGACCAGCCGCTTGCAGTCCTGTCAGCCAAGACAAGTGATTTTTGCTTTTTAATACTCGGTAGAGTGGGGGCAGGCCAGAATGGTTTACCATCAATCAATCGTTGAACATTAGGAGCGCCCTGCGGGTTTCGGGTAAAATTCACCGAGCTTTGTGTTAATGCGTAATAAAACTGACTGAAGTTTTTCATATTAACCACTCCGATTGGCAATAACAGACGCAATTTGAATTAATTTAAGTATAGCTTTATTCGGTAATCTATGTTTTTTAAATATTCGTCATTGCATGATATCCAATGCTATACATTTCATGCTTTGCCTCCCATATAGCGATATTTGTATACGCTGAGAGCTGATTAAATTGAGTGTCGTCTAGTACGACGTTTTTTGCGCCCTTCCCTATTAAAACGAAAGAATAAATCGCTTAAAAATAATTTTTTTAAAATAAATAATACAAACTATGTTATAGTGAGCTAAAATGATTCAATATAAACATTAATAAACATATGCTTATGCAAATCAATTCTGATACTTTAGAAAAAATTGTTGAACAAGCACAATCTTGTCATGATGGCGATACGGCAAACTATATTCCAGAACTAGCTTCTGTCAATAAAGATCTCACAGCAATTGCCGTTCAAACCATTGATGGGCCAGCTATGATGTTTAGCAATATGCCTTGTCCACTTGTTACACTTCAGAGCACCAGCAAACTTATCCCATTAATAGGTCTATTAGAAGAAGTGGGTGTCGAACAAGTATTAAATTGGGTTAAAGTTGAGCCCAGCGGTGATGATTTTGCATCCATCACGCGTTTAGAACGATTCGGACCTAAACCCTCCAACCCTATGGTCAATGCCGGCGCCATTGCCTTATGTTCGCGTATTCCAGGGGTCGGTGAACACACATTTTCCTGGCTAGAACGCTGGGTGATGACGCTATTTGATCAACGCTTGAATATGAATCATGTCGTCTTTGCTTCTGAAAAACGTACCGGCGATAGAAATCGTGCCCTCGCCTACCTATTACAAAGTCGCAACAATCTTGGTAAAAGTGTTACTGAAACGTTAGATTTGTATTTTGCACTATGTTCTTATGAAGCCACTATCGATCAAATGCTTTATTTACCGACATTATTAGCCAATGGCGGGCGTTGTGTGAAAACACAAAAGCAAATCATATCCAGAGAAACCTGCAAAATCACCCTTGCCATCATGGCTACCTGTGGACTCTATGATGAAACCGGCACGCATATGGTGCGTACCGGAATGCCTGCTAAAAGCGGTGTTTCCGGATATACCGTTGCGGTTGTTCCTGGACGCGCTGGTGTTGTTGCGTTAAGCCCTAGAGTCAATCAAAAAGGCAATAGTATTCGCGCTGAAATTATGCTTGAAGCGCTTTCTAATCAAGCCGACTGGCATTTTGCCTTACCTTAACTAATATATAAAATGACAAATCAATTTTTTACAGCAAGAATCAATACGGCAAGTTTTTATCCCGGCTCTCCCGATAAACCCGGTTTATTTGATAGCTATTATTCTTTCTCGGATTTTTTTATACAATGCGCAACACCTCTTATGGTATTACTGCAAGGTCTTGAAGAATTCATCATGGGTTCTTTAACCTGTTTAAGTCATCTGTTAGATACGGCTTATGCCTTGTTCTTTCCTAACACCGATGGCTGGTCTTATTATTTATCTGAGTTTTGTCGAGAAATGAGTGTCCTCATACACAAATTTCCCTTTGTTTATACGGTGGACTTATTACTCACCACACTTGCTATCGTCACACGCACCCTCAGTAGCATCATTCCTATACAATCACTTGCTTTTTCTCAAATATGATTTATATTTTGATTAATGTACAAATATCAAAATAGAGGTTATTGATGACACATGGTGGCAAAAGAGCTGGCGCAGGACGTCCTAAAGGAGAGCCAACCCACCCTATACGCATCCCCATTGCTAAACTGGATGCAATCAAGCGTTTTCTGGCTTTAGAACAGTTTACTTGTCCTTTGTATGCTAGTCGTGTACAAGCAGGATTTCCATCACCTGCTGATGATTATATTGAAGATCATCTTGATTTGAATACCTACCTGATTAAACATCCTGCGGCCACTTTTTTTGTCCGAGCTGAGGGCCAATCAATGATTGGGGCCAATATTCAATCGGGTGATCTACTGATTGTCGACAGAAGCATTCCAGCCACCCATGGAAAAATTGTCATTGCCGCCATCCAAGGTGAACTGACCGTCAAACGCCTGTATCAACAACACGACAAAGTACAATTACTTCCTGAAAACTCCGAGTTTCAACCCATTGATATTTCTGAGAATTCAGATTTAGTTATCTGGGGTGTTGTGACCCATATTATTCATACGGCATCATCATGTTTGCCATAGTTGATTGCAATAATTTTTATGCCAGTTGCGAACGTTTGTTTCGCCCAGATCTGCTGGATAAACCCATTATTGTGCTGTCAAACAATGATGGTTGCGTTATTGCGCGCTCTAATGAAGCAAAAGCACTTAATATAAAAATGGGGCAAGCTTATTTCACTATCAAAAAATGGTGCCAAGCCAATCATGTGCAGGTATTTTCCTCAAACTATACCCTCTATGGTGATTTATCTGCTCGTGTGATGCAAGTTATTGAAACAGAATGGCCTGAAGTTGAGATTTACTCCATTGATGAGGCATTTTTGAACTTAAAAAGCCTCCCGCTTTCTGAGCATGAACCTTTCTGCCAACACCTCAGACAAAAAATAATGCGTGACATTGGTATTCCAACGTCGATAGGCATCGGTGCCTCAAAAACACTTGCTAAAGCTGCCAATTATATTGCTAAAAAAAGCAAACAGATCTCAGTATTTAAGCTCGAAGTGCATAAGCCTTGGCTTGAACTGATTGCCGTTGAAGACATCTGGGGTATTGGTCGACAATGGTCTAAAAAATTAAAAGCCTTGGGGATTGAGACAGCTGCCGATCTCAAACAACAATCCCCACACCAAATGCGCCAACGATTTGGCCTACCGATGATGCAAACCATCTTAGAATTACAAGGATTTGCTTGCCACGAACTGAATCCACCTCAAGCAAAAAAATCTATTGTCGCCAGTAAAAGCTTCGGGAGCTGCCAAACCGATAGTGATGTGTTAGCACAAGCTATCAGCCACCATTGCGCACGTGCAACCGATAAGCTTAGAGAGCAAGGCGGAAAAGTTGACATTATCAGTGTATTTATTCGCACCAACCCCTTTCAAGAAAAAAGACCACAATACCAAAACCGCTGTCAGATAAAATTACCACAACCCACCGATGATATCCGCATGATTACAACATATGCCAAATATGCCTTGAAAAAAATATTCAAACCACATTTTCATTATCATAAAGTAGGCGTATTTTTCGAACACATTTGCTATCACTCACAATCGAGCCTATTGAAGTCCAAACTCCCTCTAAAATCAGCTGCATTTATGGAAACCTTAGAAGCCATCCAACATAAATACGGCAAACGTAGTATTTATTTGGCCGCAGAAGGCATCAATCAAATGCCATGGCAAATGAAATCCGAACAGCGCTCCCCTTCCTATACCACTATGTGGCAAGATTTACCTATAATAAAGCTGGGTTAGAATTAAGAGGCTATTATTTGCTTTACTCGATTAGGATTGATAATTAATTGAGAGGAATAAAATGACATAGCAGCGTGATTAAAAATTTTTGATGGAAAAATATTCCGCAAATCTCCACAAACGATACAACAGCGCATGCGAAAACACTGGATGACTTAAGAATACCGCCAAAAACGCATTGGCGAACAGTACAGTATTGGCGCT
>JAKFUY010000008.1 GCA_021732495.1 Legionellales bacterium
GAGTATTTGAAAGAGCTAAATTAAATGTACTTAAAATATTTTGTGCCATTAGAATATTATAGGTTTCCGTTTCAACTGAACCCTTGAGTTTCATACTAAAGCTCCTTGACTTGATTTCTGTCATCATTATGTTATAAAAGCACAATCAATTCAGTTTAATCTCAAAACGATGGCTTTAAAATCCCTACCTACACATTTACAAGAATTTTTAAAAATAGCAACACCCACCAAATGGTGTGAAGCTGCAATTGAAAACTTTCCTATCTTATTAATTGACCATGCGCATTGTGAACGAAAAGCAGCTGGATCTGCCTTGCAGTTGATTAACCGAAATCCCCACCAACAAGACTTAGTCGAAACCTTATCGCCCATCGCCCGCGAGGAACTGCTTCATTTCGAAAAAATGTTAACTATCTTAAAAACCCGCGGCATCCGTCTTCAACCTCTCAATCCTTGTCGATATAGCAAAGCGATGCATACCATACGCGCAAAAAAAGATAATCAGCAACAACTTATCGATGATTTAATTATTGCAGCCATTATAGAAGCACGTTCCTGTGAGCGTTTTTTTAGTCTTCTCCCCTATTTAGAACAGCATGGCGATAAAGAAGTATTTCGATTTTACCAGCATCTGGCACTGGCTGAACAACGGCATTTTGAGGTTTACTTGCAATTCGCGCAACAATTAGACAAAAACATCGCATCCCGGATCCAGCGTTTTATCGATATTGAAAACAACACCATCAACCAGCCCGAAGATCTATTTCGGTTCCACAGTGGTCTCCCAGTCTAAACACCTAACTGGGAGGACTGTATGCGATTAAGGTTATGGACCACTTGGACCACTTGGACGATTTGGACGATTTGGATTTGGAGCTGGGGCTGGTTTGTCTTTTCCAGATTCTTCACTTACCCCCCCTTTCTCTGACGAACTAAATAGGTCTTTCACTCCATCAAGCGCTTTTCTACCCAATGCCACTGCACCTTCAGTTATGAGTTTTTTCGGAGAGAATAGATCCTTGCAAAATGCCCATGCTTGCCCAATCCTTCCTACTTTTCCGGCTTCATATCCTTTACTCGCTACACTCGATGCGGTTATATTTTTAGTTTTGCCAAACCAATCATCAGGATTTTTACTTTCTTTAACTCCGGTAGTATAATTCATTTTTGCTTCGAAATACTCAAATTCCTTCTTCCAACCTTCAATCCTTCCCTCTGCAGAATTTTTTTCTTCAGGTGTATAAGTATCATTTTTTATTTTCTCATCAACCTGTTTTTTTTCGGTTTCAATTTTCTTTTGCACATCAACAAGCTCTCCCTTAACCTCCTCCAAATCACTTTTTTTAAAACCAGCTATACTTTTTAAACAGTCATTAGAGAATAGTTCACCCAACTCCTTAAAAGCCCCTAATATTTTATACCCATCCGCGAAATGTTCAGCAGCAGGTTTGCTGTGTGAATTATCCTTGTCAAGATTTTTATTTATCTTATCGTCTAATTTTCTTATTTCTTCATCAACTTTCGTAATTTCAGCATCACATTCTGTTATTTTAGTATCGAAATCACTTGACAACTCATCTAGGGGGTCCTTTTTTTTTGTTAAGGTTATATTGGTATTTTCAACGGTATTGCCAGACATTGTTATCCCCTTAAAACTCAAATCATAAAAACTTATTCAACCAAAAGACAATTTTTATCATAACAAAACAAACCCTTAATATTATCTAATCCTTATCACATAACTTTTAGTAGGACTTTATAATCCTTAGCTGTTTTTTTATTACTACTTCACATCACCATTAAAAATTAAAGATAAGCTCAATCCCCTAGTTAGATTATAGCACACAATGCATGGATTTTGATCCCAATCGCTTAAAATAAATTCATTAATTTGTCGGTTTTTCCAAAGATGTTGGGTATATTGAGGGTGATGAACATGGCCATAGATAACATGGTTGACTTGATGCTTTTGCATATCTTGAAAAAGTTTTTCTTTTACCACTTGGTATTTTTTATGATGCGGGCTGGTATATATTTTTTTATCTCGGCTTAAATTGCGCACTCGATGCACAATCGAGGCCCGAATGGTTTTTGGAAATGCAAGAAATATCGATTTCATTAACTTTGGACGCGTCAGACGTCTTAAAAACTGATGGGCTTTATCATGGAGGCAATAGGCATCGCCATGGGTTAAAAATATTCTGATGCCTTTAAGACTTATCACACAGGGATCAGGTAAAAGATGCATTTTTGCTAATTTCAAAAATTTATCACCCAATAGGAAATCTCGATTACCAGGCATAAAATACACTGGGATATTCAGCGCATGCAATTCTAATAACAGTTTTGCAATACTTATCTCGAAATCGGTGATGAGATCATCACCCACCCAGACATGGAAGAAATCCCCTAATATATAGAGGGATTGGGTGTTTTGTTTTGCCCAGTCGATAAAGTCCATAAACCTTTGAGTGATTTCAGGTTCATTGGGATGCAAATGCAAATCTGAAATAAAGACAGCTTCGTTCATAATGGCAGTATTTGTAGACGTTCATCCTGAATAAAAATTTGACAAGGGCCATTCATTGGAGGAATTGATTCTCTTAGTCGATAAAATCCAGCAATCGACACCAATTCAGCATCCAGTTGCGTGCAAAAAATGCGAGCCTGCTTATCTCCAGAAATCCCAGCCAATGCCCGACCACGAAGAGGTCCATAAACATGAATATGGCCGTCAGACAAAAGCTCAGCACCATGCCCTACCGAAGAGACCACTACCAGGTCAGAATCTTTGCTAACCACTTGCTGACCAGAACGGACAGGCTGTGTCACCAGTTTTGTTGTTCTTATCGTAGGCTCTGCCACTTTTGGAAGGACTTTCTCAATTGATTTGGCTTTCAGTTCTATTGCTTTATCTTGGGCAGATGAAGCTTGAAACAATGAAACGCCTTCTTTTAATGCGAGTTGCGTTACCCATACTTGACTACCTTGAACACCAATGGGATAGAGATGGTTTTTTTTAAGGCAGGAAAAAAATGGCATGAATGAATGAAATTCTTCTTCTAAATTCGCGCAATCCAGAACCACAGGGATACGATAAAGCAATTTAGGTGCTTTAAGCACCATCTGTTTTAGCTGTTGCTCAAACTTTGAAGGGTCAGTCTCGAACAATTGTAGTACAGTAATTGTAAAAAGTCGTCCTTTGAGCTTAAAAACCTGTGAATTCAATAAATTATTGATCGCCACCACCTTACCCTCAAGCTATTTTTTTGTTTATACTAACACGACCTAGGAAACAACAGAAGGCTTCAACGTGGAGAAAGTGTGGTTAGAACAATATCAGGCAGGCGTCCCCAAAGAAATTGGGCCCTTGCCTTATGAATCTGTTGTAGATTTTTTTGATCGCATCTGTCATAAATATTCTGACAATATTGCTTTTACCCATATGGGCTTTGAATTATCTTATCAACGATTAAATTTTTTAAGTACGCAATTTGCAGCCTACTTACAACACTTGGGATTACAAAAAGGTGACAAAGTCGCCATCATGCTACCAAACTGCATGCAATATCCGATTGCTTTATTTGGCATTCTTAAGGCAGGGCTTATTGTCGTCAATACCAATCCCTTATATACCTCCAATGAAATATCCAATCAACTCGTGGACGCTGAAGCAAAAGCAATCCTCATCCTCGAAATTTTTACGGCAACTCTAGAAAAAGCCCTCCCCAATTTACCCCAGCTCAAACACATCTTTGTGACCAATATTGGCGATGTATTCAATTTTCCAAAAAGAGTGTTGGTTAATTCTTATGTGCGCTATTGGAAAAAAATGATTCCTGCGCATGATTTAAAAAACACCACATCTTGGTCGAACTTGATAAACCACGCTTATCCTTGGGAAAAAGTTCAGCTTTCATTGAAAGATACTGCATTTATTCAATATACAGGTGGTACAACAGGTTTCTCAAAAGGTGCTCTGTTGTCCCATGAGAATATTCTTTCAAATGTCATACAATGCGTCAGCTGGGTTAAACCCGCCGGCTTTGGACCTGATGATAAAATGGTAACCGCATTACCTTTGTATCATGTCTTTTCTTTAACGGCGAACTGCCTGACCTTTTTTTGCTTAGGCGCTAATAATCTACTGATAACCAACCCCCAAGATGTGAAGTATATGATTCAGCAGATGAAAACCTTTGAGTTTACTGCTTTTACCGGTGTTAACACCTTATTTAATATATTGCTGCATCATTCGGATTTTGCAAAAGTTAATTTTTCTAAATTAAAATTATCCCTCTCTGGCGGCATGGCTTTGCAACCGAGTGTGGCAAAAAAATGGCATCAAGTAACCCATACCCCTATTTTAGAAGCGTATGGTTTAACGGAAACCAGTCCTGGAATATGTATTACACCTTTATATATCAAAGAATACAATGGCACCGTAGGATTGCCCCTGCCTTCTACTGAAATTTCCTTAAGAGATGATAAGGGGCATGAGGTAGAAATGGGGCATGCAGGTGAATTGTGTGTCAAAGGGCCACAAGTCATGCGTGCCTATTGGAAGCAACCTCAAGAAACTGAAAATGTATTTTATAGTGATGGTTTTTTTAAAACGGGCGATATCGCTGTTATTGACGAAAAAGGGTTTGTGAAATTGGTCGATAGAAAAAAAGATATGATTTTAGTCTCAGGTTTTAATGTCTATCCGAATGAAGTTGAACGTGTCATTAGCATGCTCCCAGGTGTTCTAGAAGTTGGTGTCATTGGTGTAAAACTCGATGAAAACGGTGAAAAAGTCAAGGCATGTGTGGTGAAAACCGACCCCATACTCTCAGCGGAAGATATTCGAAAGCATTGTAGAGAGTACCTCACTGCTTATAAAATCCCAAAAATTATTGAGTTTTATGACACCCTCCCCAAATCTAACGTTGGGAAAATACTCAGACGATCACTACATTAATAGGACTATCATGCATTCATTATCCTCTATTATTGGCGTTGATGAAGCAGGTCGCGGCCCCCTAGCCGGTCCTGTTATTGCATCTGCCGTGATACTTTCTCGCCCTATCGATGGCCTGACAGACTCCAAA